>CAZDYM010000041.1:0-12757 GCA_964509325.1 uncultured Phycisphaeraceae bacterium | reverse complement strand
AGGGCGCGGATCGGACCCGGGGTCGCCGGCTCAAGGTCGATGGGCTGGTCGGGGTACTCGACGAAGAAGTTCTGTAACGGTCGGCCGCCCTCGCTGGTGGTGCTGACGATGATCCCTGCGGGGTTGAAGATGACGGCGAAGGTCTGCGCGTGGCGCACGGCGGTCTTGAACTCCCGGTCCTGCGCTCCCGGCCATTGGCCGTTGGGGCGCGCGACATCCCAGGGGTTGGCACCCGTGGTCGTGAAGTTGGAAGGATCGGACCGCGGTGGCAACCACGGCACCGTCTCGCCGCTGGTACCGCCGGCGGTGGGTTCTTCGCCTTCGTCGATGAGCTCGCCGAAGTACCAGTTGAAAGTCGGGCCGCTCCCGCTGGAGCCGTTATCGATCGTAAACTCCGTCGGAGTGATCGGAGGACCGTCGTTCGTGGGCCGCGCGCTCCGCTGGACGGCGTACGAAAGGGCGTAGACGACGAAGCCCTTGGGCAGTTCGATGGGGGCCTGCCCGGTGGCGGGGCGGAAGGGCTGGCAGCTGGCGGTATCGAGGTTGACGGGGCTGTTGGAAAGAAAGCCCGTGCCGCCGGCGGCGCTGAGCTCGAGCACCAGCAGCGTGCACACCTCGCGCTGGTTGTCGAAGAGGAAGGCGACGGCGGTGTAGCGGTTGGTGCGGATGGCCAGCGCGCGGGCCTGCCCGAGGGCCGACGCCACGGTGTTGACGGCGCCGCTGTAGTTGGTGGATTCCAGCAGTTTCGTGAACCCCGGCACGACGACGGCCCCGGCGAGGATGATGATCCCCACCGCGATGAGCAGTTCGACCAGCGAGAAGCCGGGGACCTGGCCTCGGGATGTGAAGGGTCGGCGGTTCATCGGCGGTTGTTCCAGAAGTTGTCGGACAGGTCCGGGCGACCGACCGGGTAGGAATAGATGTTGTCCTTCAGCGCGCCCTCCACGGCGACACGCTTGCTCGCGGCGTCGAGGTTGAAGACCTCGTCGGGGAACTCCGCGCTGAGGCCCATCGTGCGGTCCGGGCCCGCCGAGACAAAGTACGGGCGACCGTTCACGCACGCGCCGTAGAGCGACTGCGCCAGCAGGTTGTCCGGATGCACGTAGACGTAGTAACTCTGCTGCAGGGCCGGGTAGACGGGGGTGGAGCCGCTCTTGAAGCGGGTCCACTCCGGGGCGGGCACCGCCCAGGGGTCGAGGATGGTCAGCGCGTCGGTCTCGGCGGGCTGGTCGCCGGTGGGCGTCGCGACGACGCCTCGCGGCGTGCTGATGAAGATGTCCGAGGGAAGGCCGGCGAGGATCGATTCCGACTCGGCGATGCCGCGGGACTGGCGCAGGAACACCGCCGCGGAGGGCTTCTTCGGGAACCTGGAGGACAGCGGGGCGCGCGGGTCGGCACCGAAGGCGGCGCCGGCGAGGCTGGCGTTGCCGGCGTCCGGGGTGCCGTCGCTCGCCGCGGACCACGCCGGCCCCGGACGCTGCACGTAGTCGTACGGGTTGAACCGCGGGAAATCCTCCTGCACCAGCCGGTACTCCTCGAGGGCCCGGTCCAGCGTGTTCAGCACGCCCTGCGCCTGCGCGGCCCGCTGATTGCTGAACGCGCCCAGGCCGACCGCGGCGATCAGCGCCAGCAGGATCGCGATGATGCTGATCGCGACCAGCAGCTCGACCAGCGAGAAGCCGCGGGGTTCGGCGCCACGCGCCGCGCGCCAGGGTGGGAGCGGGGCGGTCATCACGGCTCACCCACTTTCACGGCCCGGTCGAGGAACTCGTAGAAGCGCCGCGCGATGAGCCCCTGGTCGGCGTTCAAGTCCGCCGGGTCGAACGTCGGGTCGGCCACGCCGACGAACGGCATCGCCTTGTCGAACAACTCGTCCAGGTCGGTCTCGTACGGCGTTTGGGCGCTGACCTGCCCGACGAACCGCCGCTTCTCGTTCTGGTTCGCGGCGAGCAGGATGTACGGGGAACTCATCGCCAGGGCGTCCGAATCGGCGGGGCGCTGGTCGGTGTTGGTGCCGCCGACCTCGGCGCGGACGGACTCGGCGCCGCGGAGTTCGACCGGCACGCGCCGGACGGAGGGCTGGTCGGGCGGCGTCGAGGCGGGGTCGCGGGTGGGCCAGCCGCGGTAGTAGCGGATGGGCTCGCCCGAGGCCTCGATGAAGCGGTACATGAAGATGTCGCTGGCGCCGTCGAGACCGTCGATGCGGGCCCGGGCGGCGGCGGGGGCCACTTCGACAAGCTCGATCGAGTTCGCGAGCTGGGCGGGGTCGAGGTACGGCCCGTAGACCCGCCCAGAGAGGTCCGGGCTGTGCGTGAGGGTGCTCGGCTGCGCGCCGGGCTTCTTCCACGCGCGGAGCGGGCCGGGGCTGCGGAAGCCGGGCCCGGGGACGCCGTCGTGCTCGGCGGCGGCCTTGAAGTTCGGCTTGTCGGTACCGACGGCGGTGGTGTTGGGCGGGTAGTCGGTGGCGGCGGTGTTGGCGGTTCCGTCGCCCTTCGGGGTGGGTCGGCCGTTCAGCCCGCCCATGCCCAGCAGGTACGCCGGCAGCGAGAACTGGCTGCTGTACCGGACGCGCTTGTAGGCGGCCAGGGCGTCGGCGTTGTTGCCGGACTTCTGGGCTTCCAGCTCCGGCGTGATGATGCCCCCCGCGGCGGGCCCGGGACCGCCGCCGCCCGCGGCGCTGGGGTCGATCCGGCTGATCAGCGGGGGCAGGTAGCCGAAGTCGTTTTTGAAGGTGCCGACGGCCTGGTTGATGGAGTTGAGCAGGCCGGTGGTGGCGGCGGTGCTGGCCCCGCCGCGAAGGGCCCGGGCCGAGATGAACACCAGGGCGCTGAGGATCGCGATGACCGCGATGACAACCAGCAGCTCGACGAGGCTGAAGCCGCGCCGCGCGGGGCGGTGGACGTGTTCGGCGCCGTGCCTGTTCACTTCTTGCCCCCTTGCAAGCTCTCGATCATGGCGACCAGGGGCATGAACATCGCGACGACGATCGTCCCGACGATGCCGCCCAGCACGATGACCAGCAGCGGTTCGAGCAGCGACACGAGCGAGCCGACGGCGACGTCGACCTCGTCGTCGTAGTTGTCGGCGATCTTCATCAGCATGGTGTCCAGGTCGCCGGTCTCCTCGCCGACGTCGATCATGTTCACCACCAGCGCGTCGCAGGTCTTGGACTGGCGGAGCGGCTCGGCGAAGGTCTCGCCCTCGCGGATGCTGTCGTGGACCTTCTGCAGGGCCTTCTCGTACACGTAGTTCCCGCTGGTTTCCTTGGTGATGGTGACGGCTTCAAGGATGGGCACGCCGGCGGAGATGAGGGTGCCCAGCGTGCGTGTGAAGCGCGCGACGGCGGTCTTCTTGATGAGGTTGCCAAGAACGGGAATGTAGAGCGCCACGGTGTCGGTGGCGGCCCGCCCGGGGCGGGTCTTGCGGATGAGCTTGAACGCGATGAAGATCGCCGGCATGCCGAAGATCACGTACACGAACCCGGGCAGCATCATCGCGCCCTTGGTCGGGTAGTTGCCGACCATCCACGCGGAGGTATCGATGAGCAGCTGGGTGAGCAGGGGGAGCTTGACGCCGAAGTCCGCGAAGATCTCCTTGAACTTCGGGATGATGAACACCATGATGCCCGTGACGATGAGCACGGCGATCAGGATGACGGCGATCGGGTAGATCATGGCGCCCACGACCTTGCGCTTCAGGCGCTGAGCCTTCTCCATGAACTCGGCGAGGCGCTGCAGGATGACGTCGAGCACGCCGCCGATCTCGCCCGCCGCCACCATCTTGGTGTACAGCGGGTTGAACGCCTTGGGGAACTTCGCCATGGATTCCGACAGCGACGAGCCGCCCTCGACCTCCTCCACCACGCCCTGGAGCACGCTCTTGAGGAAGCCCGGCTTCTGCTGGTTCTCGAGGATCTGCAGCGAGCGGAGCAGCGGCAGGCCGGCGTCCTGCAGCGTCGACAGCTGACGGGTAAAGGTGGTGAGGTGCTTGGGCTTGACCCCGAAGGGCGCGAACCCGCCGCCGGGCTTCTTCTTTTTCTTCGGGGCGGCGGCGGCGCCGTCCTTCTCGGTGGCGCTCTTCTTCACCTTCTGCTCGCGCACGTCGGTGGGGAACAGGCCCTGCAGCTTGATGCGCTGCCGCGCCTCCTCGCTGGTGGCGGCCTCGACCACGCCCTTCTGCGGCTTGCCGGACTTGTCGATCGCTTCGTACTTGAACGTCGCCATGGGTGTCTCTCAAACGTCGGACGCTCGAACGGTCGCGCTTGCCCTGTGTTCTCTCGATCCGCGTGCCCGGTGCCCGGAGCCCGGAGCCCAGTGCCCGGAGCCCAGTGCCCGGAGCCCAGTGCCCGGAGCCCCGGCCCCCGGATGTCTACTCCTCGCTGATCGTCTCCCGCACCACCTCGTCGATGGTGGTGGCCCCGTCGTAGATGGCCGCCAGGCCGCTCTCGCGGAGGGAGCGCATGCCGCGCTTGCGGGCCTCGTCGCGGAGCACGGCGGTGGTCGCCTGCTTCATGATCAGGTCGCGCAGCCCGTCGTCCATCACCATGATCTCGAACAAGGCCATGCGGCCCTTGTACCCCGAGCCGTGGCAGCGCTCGCAGCCCTTGCCCCGGTAGAACTGCTTGCCGGTGACGTTCTCCGGGCGCAGGTCCAGTTCCATCAGCTGCTCCTCGGTCGGCGCGTAAGGCTCCTTGCAGCCGGAGCAGATCGTCCGCACCAGACGCTGCGCGATCACCGCCTCGATGGTCGCCGTGAGAAGGAACGACTCGACCCCCAGGTCGAGCAGACGCACGATCGACGACGGCGCGTCGTTGGTGTGCAGCGTGCTGAACACCAGGTGGCCCGTCAGCGACGCCTGCACGGCGATCTGCGCCGTCTCAAGGTCGCGGATCTCACCCACCAGGATGATGTCCGGGTCCTGACGGAGGAACGACCGCAGCAGCTTCGCGAAGGTCAGCTCCGCCTCGGTGTTCACCTGGCACTGGATCAGCCCGTCGATGTCGTACTCCACCGGGTCCTCGGCGGTGAGGATCTTGGTGTCGATCGTGTTCAACGCGGCCAGAGCGGCGTACAGCGTGGTCGTCTTGCCGCTGCCCGTGGGCCCGGTCACCACCACGATCCCGTTGGGCTTGTCGATGATCGTCTTGAACAGGTCCATGTCCTCGGCGCGGAGGCCGATGCGGTCGATCGACAGCTCGACGTTGCTGCGGTCCAGCACGCGCATCACCACGCTCTCGCCGTGCATGGTGGGGAGCACGGCGACGCGCAGGTCGACGGGGTTCCCGCCGACCTGGAGCTCGACACGCCCGTCCTGGGGCAGACGCCGCTCGGCGATGTCGAGATTCGCCATGACCTTGACGCGCGAGACGATGGCCGGGCCCAGCGCCTTGGGGGGAGGGACCATCTCGTAGAGGACGCCGTCGATGCGGTACCGCATCTTGAACTCGTCCTCGAAGGGCTCGAAGTGGATGTCCGACGCGCGGTCCTTGATGGCCTGCAGCAGGACCAGGTTGAGCAGCTTGATGACGCGGTTGTCCTCCGAGGCGGTCATCACCGCGTCGAGGTCGATCGAGGCGCCCGAGGCCGGGCCGCCGCCCCCCGCGCCGGACTTCTTGCCCTCGAGCCTCTTCAGTTTCTCGTCGCTGGAGAGCTCGCTCACCACCTCGCTGATGGACGTCTGCTTGCCCTTGTAGAACTCATCGAGCCGCGCCTGCACCTGCTCGGGCGGGGCCACGAACGCCTCGACGTTCAGGCCCAAGAGCAGCCGCAGGTCGTCCACCGCCCGGAAGTTGTTGGGCGACTTGATCGCGATCTTGATCCGCCGCGTCGGCGCCTCGTACGCGAAGGGCACGCACTGGCAGTTCATCGCCGTCTCCGGCGGGATGGCCTTCTTCGTGGCCTCGTCGATCTGGACCGTGTCCAGATCAATGAACGCGATCCCCGCCTGCCCCGCGAGGGCCTCCTGCACGTCCCGCTGCGTCACGAGCCCCATCTCGATCAGGATCTCCCCGAGCGGCTTCTTCACCCCCGCGTGCTGCTTCTCAAGGGCCGCGTGCACCTGCTCTCGCGACACCTTGCCGAGTTTGGTCAGCACCCGGCCGATCTTGCGCTTCTTCAGTTCAGAGATGTCGATCGTTGCCATGCGGGGTCGCCTCGGGTGAGCGATGGGCAGCGGTCGCCTTCACAGGCGCCATGGGGAGCGGGCAGGAGCAGGGCGGGCACTCGAAAGAAGACGCCGAGCCGAGCGGCCGAGAACAGGGTCACCACCCCGCATCACGGCGTGGTCGGGACACCCGGTTCGATTCGCGGAAGGTACCGGAAGTGTTGCCTGCCGGAGCGGGAATTCTGGGGCAAAATCAAATGCGACAATGCACAAAATGAATATTTAGCCAGCGAGGGGCCGAACGACAACGCTGGCGGGCGCCAGAATCGAATACACAATGTCCTTTGTCGTATTATCCGCCGCCGACGAAGCCTCAGTTCTTGGCCTCGACGTCCTGTTCGTCCCACTCCGCGCGGCCGATCTGGCGCCCGAGTTTGTGGACCCGGTCGGTCAGATCCCCCGGGTTCTTGGACTTATCCACCATCTCTTCGGCGGAGATCATCCCCCTCATATAGAGCGACCACAGGTGTTCGTCGAGCAGCTGCATGCCGAAGCGCTTGCCGGTCTGGATCGCCGAATCGATGCGGAACGACTTGTTGTCGCGGATCAGGTTCGCAATGGCCGGCGTCACCACCAGGAACTCGTAGCCGGCGACCATCCCCTTCACATCCACCCGGGCCAGCAGCACCTGGCTGAGCACGCAGATGAGCGACGTGGACAGCTGCACCCGGATCTGGTTCTGCTGCGTCACGGGGAAGGCGTCCACCACGCGGTCGATGGTCTTGGCGGCGCCGGTGGTGTGCAGGGTCGCGAACACCAGGTGGCCCGTCTCGGCGGCCCGGATCGCCGACTCGATCGTCTCCAGGTCGCGCATTTCGCCCACCAGGATCACGTCCGGGTCCTGGCGCAGGGCCCGGCGGAGGGCCTCGGCGAAGGTCGGCACGTCGTTGCCCACTTCGCGCTGGTTGACGATCGATTTCTTGTGGTAGTGGTAGTACTCGATGGGGTCTTCCATCGTGACGATGTGGCGCTCGAAGTTGGTGTTGATGTAGTCGAGCATCGTCGCCAGCGAGGTGGTCTTTCCCGACCCGGTGGGGCCGGTGACCAGGAACAGCCCGCGCGGACGCCGGATGAGGTCCTGGCACATCTGCGGCAGGCCGATCTGCTCAAAGGTGAGCAGCCGGCTGGGGATCAACCGGCACACGATGGCGAGGTCGCCGCGCTGACGGAACACCGAGACGCGGAATCGTGCCTCGGTGCCGTAGGCGAACCCGAAGTCGGTGGTGCCGACCTCTTGGAGTTCCTGCTGGTTCCTCTCGGGCGTGATGGCCTTCATGAGGGTCACCATGTCGTCGGACTCGAGGACCTTGGTGTCGAGGTTCTTGAGCCCGCCGTGGAGGCGCAGGGTGGGTTTGCGGCCGACGGTGAGGTGAAGGTCCGAGGCCTTGAGTTTGATGACCGTGTCGAGGAGACGGTCAATTTGCATGGTGGACATGGGCGGTTCCGGAGGCTGTCCCGACGCGCAGCGCGCGAGGGGGAGGGGGGAGGCGGGAAAGGGGCCGAGGGGAAAGGGGCCGCGGGGAAGGGGGCCGAGGAAGCGGGGGACTTCTGGACCGGGCGGCCGGGGTCGGTGGGGGCGAACGGCGACCCGACTGGCCGAACGGTGCGGGCACGGGCGAGCCCGGTCGGGATTCTACGTCTGCGGGGCGCGAGCGGTTGTGCCCGGCGCGGGACCGAGCGTCGGCAAGCCTTTGCGGCACGGCGACACACGGCGCTCGGGGAGCCGGGAACCGGCGGGGTCGCAGGGGGAAGGAGGGCGTAGGAGGGGGAGGAGGGCGGAGGAGAGGGAAGGACGCGGGAAAGGGCGAGGCGACGGGCGGCGGGCGATGAGCACAGACGGCGTGGCGGAGCGAACAGCCGACCCAACCTGATTCCAAACCGGGATCGTCACCAGTCAGGACATGTGGTAACGTGTCTCGTCCCCGGGCTTCGTTCCGCCCGCCCGGGGTGAGCAAGTTCCTCGTGATTGGAGGCCCCTCATGGACATGCTGCTTCAGTTGTGGCTGCCGATTCTGCTCTCGAGTGTGCTGCTGTTCGTGGCGAGTTCGGTGATCTGGATGGCCCTGCCGATCCACAAGAACGACTATTCCGACCCCGGCGAGAAGCAGCACGGGTTGCACGAGGCGGTGAAGGCGTCGGGGCTGGGGCCGGGGCAGTACTGGGTCCCGTTTGATTGTCAGGGGAAGGACAAGTCGCCCGAGATCGCGGCGCGGATGGAAACCGGGCCTTACTTTGTGATCCAGGTGATGCCGGGGCGGCCCAACATGGGGAAGATGCTCGCCCTGTGGTTCTTCAACCTTGTGCTCATCTCGTTCTTCGTGGCGTACGTGGCGGCGTACGCGCTGCCGGCGGGGTCGGCGTACCTGGACGTGTTCCGGATCGTCGGGGCGACGGCGCTGCTGGCCCACGGCGGGAACGCGCTGACGCAGATCATCTGGCAGGCCCACCCGTGGCGCACGCTGCCGGGCAAGGTGTTCGACGCGGTGGTGTACGCGCTGCTCACCGCGGGGGTGTTCGCGTGGCTGTGGCCCGAGGGCGCGGCGTCGGCGTGAGGGCGTGTCGGCTGGGGGCGCTGCGTTGATCAAGTACCTGGGCTCCAAGCGGACGCTGCTGCCGGTCATCGTGGACGCGGTGCTCGACGTGGCGCGGCGGACCGGCGCCACGACGGTGAGCGACCTGTTCTCGGGCACCTCGCGGGTGGGGATGGCGCTCAAGGCCGCGGGGCTGCGGGTCCTGGCGAATGACCACAACGCGTACGCCCACGCGCTGGCGACGTGCTATGTGCGGGCCGACGCCGAGGACGTGCTGGAGGACGCGCGGCGGCTGGTGGAGGAGTTCAACGCGTTGCCGGGGCGGGCGGGCTATTTCACGGAGACTTTCTGTGAAAAGTCGCGGTTCTTTCACCCGTCGAACGGTGAGAAGATCGACGCGGTGCGGGAGGCCATCGCCGCCAAGGGGCTCGGGCCGGAACTGGAGGCGGTGATGCTGACGGCGCTGATGGAGGCGGCGGACCGGGTGGACTCGACGACCGGGGTGCAGATGGCGTACCTGAAGGGGTGGGCGCCGCGGGCGAGGAATCGGATCGAGTTGCGGGTCCCGGGGGTTCTGCCGCGGGCGGCGGCGGGGAAGGGTGAGGCGACGTGCCTGGACGCGTTCGAGGCGGCGGAGCGGCTGGAGGCGGGCATCGCGTACATCGACCCGCCGTACAACCAGCACTCGTACCTGGGGAACTACCACGTGTGGGAGACGCTGGTGCGCTGGGACAAGCCCGAGGTGTACGGGGTGGCGTGCAAGCGGGTGGACGTGAAGGCGCGGCGGAGCGTGTTCAACTCGCGGCCCCGGGCGCGGCCGGCGCTGGCGCGGCTGTTCGAGGTGGTGCGGGCGCCGGTGCTGGTGGTGTCGTTCAACGACGAGGGGTTCATCTCGCGGTCGATGATGGAGGAAACGCTGGCCTCGATGTGGGGCGGGCGGGCGGTGGTGCGGACCATCGCGGTGGACTCGAAGCGGTACGTGGGCGCGAAGATCGGGATCCACAACCCCAGGGGAGAGAAGGTGGGCACGGTGAAGCACCTGACGAACACGGAGTTCGTGTTCGTGGTGGGTCGGAGCCGGGAGATCGTGCTGGGCCCGGGGCGGGCGCGCGAGGCGGGGCCGCGGGTGTTCATCCCGAAGCGCGAGGGTGACGCGGCGGAGTCGGTTCGGGCGGTCGGCCCGTGACGAGGCGCGTCCCGTCAGCGCCCCGTCTGCTCGACCCACTCGTTCACCTGCTCGCTCAGCACGTTGAGCGGCACGGCGCCGCGGCCCAGGACCGCCCTGTGGAACCCTCGGAGGTCGAAGCGGGGGCCGAGGGTTTTCTCGGCGTGGGCGCGGAGGTTGAGGATGTGGAGTTCGCCGAGTTTGTAGGCGAGGGCCTGTCCGGGCCAGGCGATGTAGCGGTCGACCTCGCGTTCGATGTTGTTGCGGGCCAGCGCGGAGTTCTGCTCCATGTAGGCGACGGCGCGGTCGCGGGACCAACCCTGGGCGTGGACGCCGGTATCGACGACGAGGCGGAGGGCGCGCCACATCTCGAAGTTGAGCCGCCCGAAGTCGTCGTAGGGGTCGGTGAACAGGCCGCGCCCGGCGGGGTTCGAGGGGGAGCGGGCGTCCTCGCCCATTTCGAGGCCGAGTTTCTCGGCGTACAGGGCCCAGCCCTCGACGAAGGCGGTGTAGCCGGTGGTGGTGCGCCACTCGGGCACGTCCTTCAGTTCCTGGGCGAGCGCGACCTGGAAGTGGTGCCCCGGGACGGCCTCGTGGATGGTCAGCGGCAGCACGTCGTAGAGGGGGCGCTGGTCGAGGAGCGAGGTGTTGGCGACGAAGTAGCCGGCGACGCCGTTCTCGATCGAGCCCGCGTAGTAGTACGCCGTGGGGGACGAGGGCGCGATGAAGCGGGGCATCTCGCGCACGCCCCAGGGCAGGCGGGGCAGTTCGACGAAGAGTCGGGGGAGCTCGGCGTCGATGATCTTGCCCGCGGCGCGGTAGCGTGCGAGCAGTTCGTCGGCGCTCTTGGCGTAGAAGCGAGGATCGGTACGAAGGAAATCGATGAACCGGGCGAAGAGATCGTCGTCGTCCGCGGGGGTTGATGCGGGCTTGAAGTCGCTGCGCCGGATGGTGTCCATCATCTCGGCGCGGATGCGGGCGACCTCGCCCAAGCCGATGCGGTGGATGGTGTCGGCGTCGAGGTTCAGCGTGGTCTCGGCGCGGATGCGGAACTCGTAGTAGGCCCTGCCGTCGGGCAGTTCGGAGGCGCCGAGGGTCACGCGGGCGGCGGGGACGTAGCGGTCGCGGAGGAACGCGCCGAAGCGGTCGAACGCCGGCGCGATGGAGTCGAGGATGGCCCTGCGGGCGCGATCGGGGACGGGGCCGGAGCGTCCGGCGAAGGGCGTATAGAGCGCGTGGCGAGCGGCGTCGCCTTCGAGCGGGGCGAGGCCGTGGGCGAGGGCCTGCTCGGCGACCTTTCCGAGCACGGCGCGGGGCGGGGTGAAGCCGCGGGCCAAGCCTTCCTCGAGCCGCTTGGTCACCTGTTCGAGGTGGGCGGGGATGGCCTCGATGCGGGTGAGGAAGTCCTCGAGGTGCTTCTCGGTGGTGAACGAGAGGCTCTGGGGCATCTGGGCCAGTTCGTACTGCGGGCCGTTGATCTGGGTGACCTGCTTTTCCCACAGCCGGAAGCGCTCGGCGGCGAGGCGGGTTTCGAGGGCGTCGATGAGCATGGCCCGCTCGGTCCGGCGCGTGGCCGAAAGGGCGTTCGGGTCGATGGCCCGGGCGCGTTCGAGGCGGGCGCGGGCCCGGTCGAGGTGAGCCCGGATGCCTTCGAGCGAGGCGTCGGGGAGGAGGGTGTCGAATCGGCGGACGCCGCGGCGGCTGGCGGCGAAGGGGTCGGCGCGGTCCTGGTCTTCGAGGTCCTGGGCGAGCAGGTCGAGGATGGCTTGATCGGCGGGGGCTTGGGGCGAGGGGGTGGGTGGGGGCGCGGAGGATGGACCCGCGGCGGGCTGAGGGGGCTGAGGGGGCTGGGGGGGCTGGGCGGGCTGGGCGGGCTGGGCTCGATTGGGGGGCGGCTCAGTCCGGGCCAGCGCGCGGGGCGGCGTGATGGCGAGCCCGCTCACCGTCAGGGCGGCGGTGAGCGCGAGGCGAAGGGGCCTGTTCATGGGGATCACTGTACTCGTGAGCAACCGGAACCCAGCGAGGGCGTAAGAGTCTGAAGGGGGCCCGTGACGGCGTCGGGCGCTGGCGCCCGCCGGCGCGGGGCGGGTGCGCCGCTGCCATCCCGCATTACACTCCCCTTGATGCTCCAACACGCCCGCTTGTCCGTCCGCGGTTCCCGATCCCGAGTGCTGCCGGGGAGCGGCGTGCTGATGCGGGCCGGGGTGATGGGGACGACGCTGCTGCTCGCGGCGGTGTCGTTCGCGATGGCCCGGCAGGGCGCGGACCCGGCGGCGGTCGGGGGCGCGGGGGGTGGTGGCGTGGGCGAAACGGTCGGCGGCGCGGCGGGGGAGATCTCCATCTGGCAGCTGTTCGCGCAGTCGTTCGATTTCTTCACCGTCGTGCTGGTCATCGCGTCGATTGTGGCGTGGGCCATCATCGTGATCACCGTCATCGAGGTGCGGGAGGGCAACCTGCTGCCGGCGGAGTCCGAGGAGGCCATCCGGAGGCTGGCGACGGCGGGTCAGTGGGGCGAACTGCGGAAGTTCACGGAAGAGGACGGGACGTTCGTCAGCCGCGTGGTGCTGGCGGGGCTGAACGCGCCGGGGGACGAGAAGGACGGGGTCCGCGAGGCGGCCGAACTGGAGGCCAGCGAGCAGTGCGCGAGGTGCTTCCGACGGATCGAGCCGCTGAACGTCATCGGGAACCTGGGGCCCTTGCTCGGGCTGGCGGGGACGGTGTGGGGGATGGTGATCGCCTTCGCCGCGCTGGGGCAGGCGGGGGGTCAGGCGAGCCCGGCGAACCTGTCGACGGGCATCTCCAAGGCGCTGTTCCACACGCTGCTGGGGCTGCTGCTGGCCCTCCCGGCGCTGACGGTGTTCGGCTTTTACCGTTCGCGCATCGACCGCCTGTGCAACCG
>CAZDYM010000040.1:0-12783 GCA_964509325.1 uncultured Phycisphaeraceae bacterium | reverse complement strand
CGGTGTCCTGGGTCTTGCCCTCTTCGACGGTGATGACGCCGTCCTTGCCGACCTTGTCGAAGGCGTCGGCCATGATCTTGCCGATCTCGGGGTCGTTGTTGGCGGAGATCGAGGCGACGGCCTGGATGTCGGCCTTGCCGTTGACGGGGCGCGACATCTTCTCGATGTCGGCGACGACGAGTTCGACACCCTTTTTCATGCCGCGGACCAGGGCGTTGGCGTCGATGCCGGCCGAGACGTACTTGAGGCCCTCGGTGAACAGCGCCTCGGCGAGGACGGTGGCGGTGGTGGTCCCGTCGCCGGCCTGGTCGGAGGTTTTGCTGGCGGCTTCCTTGACGAGCAGGGCGCCCATGTTCTCGGCCTTGTCGCGGAGTTCGATCTCCTCCGCGACGGTGACGCCGTCCTTGGTGACGGTGGGCCCGCCCCAGGACTTGTCGATGACGCCCATGCGCCCGCGCGGGCCGAGGGTGGACTTGACGGCCTTGGCGAGTTTGGTCACGCCGGCGTGGAGGGAGGTGCGGGCGTCAACGTCGAAGGACATCTCTTTGGCGGGCATGGGGTGCAACTCCGGGGGTCGGTGTGGCGGCGGGTGCCGCGCGCGGTTGGCAAGAATGTCTGGAAGAGGTTTGGGTGTCTCGCGCCGTCAAGCACGATCCATGCGTCGGGAATGGCAACTTTGGTGCCAGCCGGGTTCGGGGATCACGCCGGTCGGAAACCGCGATTTGGACACGCTGACAGAAGGCTGGGTGGTTCTGCTCCTGACAGTCGGGGTGGCCGGCTGTTCGGGCGCTGTCAAAGTGGCAGTCGCCGCATGAGCGGATCCGGAGGTGTGGGATCGGATGGGGTGCCGGGGAGGTGCCGAGGGGGGCGGGTGCTTGACGTTCAGGAACGGTGCATCAATGAGTTCTTTCGCTTCAGATTTCGTACTTTATCGGACGTTGGCGGAAAGTCGCCCCGTGATCGGGGATTTTACTGGCATGTCCCGGCGGTTGGCGCATAGTGAATGGGTTCGGCCGCGTTCGCACAGCGCGGCTCAGAGTCAGTCCCATTCAGAAGCAAGACCAGCCGCAGATCTCAGGGCCTTGGCGTGTGTGCCGGGGCTGTGCGTGGGGAGACGGGCCGGTCCATCGGAGGATCAGAACGATGACGAATCGCATTCTTGTTGCGGCGGTGGCGGCGGTGGCGGGTCTGGCCGGTTCGGCCTCCGCGGGCGTTGCCGGGCCGACCGCGTACGCGCTGAACGTCAGCGGGACCAGCCTGTACTCATTCGGGCTGGACACCCCCGGCTCGACCAACTTCATCGGGAACGTCACGGGACTCGGCACCGGCGAATCGATCGTCGGCATCGACTTCCGGCCCGCGACCGGGCAGCTCTACGGCCTGAGCAGCACGGGCAAGCTGTACGTGATCGACACCGGCAGCGGCGCGGCGACCGCGGTGGGCGGGAGCGGCGCGACGCTGAATGGCTCCTCGTTCGGCTTCGACTTCAACCCGACGGTGGACCGCATCCGCGTCACGTCGAACGCGAACCAGAACCTGCGCATGCACCCCGTCACCGGCAACCTGGTGCAGGCCGACACGGACCTGGCGTTCTTGAACGGCAACAGCCCCTTTGTGGTGGCCTCGGCGTACACCAACAACTTCGCGGGCTCGACCAGCACCACGCTGTACAACCTCGACTCGCGGAGCGACACGCTGCTGACCCAGATCCCGCCGAACAACGGGCAGGTGAACCTGGTGGGCGGGCTGGGCGTCGACTTCGATGAGCGGGCGGGCTTCGACATCTTCGGGCCCAACGCGTACGCCGTGCTGAACACCGGCGGCTCGTACAGCGGCCTGTACCAGATCGACCTGACGACCGGGGCGGCGACGTTCCTGGGCGACATCGGCGACGGGCGCGGGAACGTGTTCTTCGGCTCCCTGGCGATCATCCCGGCCCCCGGTGTCGCGGGCGTGCTCGGGGCCGCGGGGCTGGCGGGCGTGCGTCGCCGGCGCTGAACCCGATCCGATCCTGACGTTCTCACCCGCGGGCCGGTCCTTGCCGGCCCGCTTTTTCATTCATCTCCGACGATCTGGCGGATCCCCGGCGCGGGCGTCAGGATGGCTCGACCGATGCGCCATCCATCGACGACGGCGCTGGCGATGCCGAGGGTCAGGAAGAGGCTGCCCGCGGCGACCAGAAGCGTCCCGACGGCGAGAAGCTGGGTCATGTCGTTCGCCGCGGCGAACCAGCGGAACGCGTCGCCCAGAATGATGAGCCCGCAGACACCGACCATGACCAGGAGGGTCTGGCGGTCGACCCGGCCCGTCCGCATGGCGAGCGAGCGGCGGACCAGGTCTCTGGCCACCGGTCGCACCGCCGCGAGGACGAGGCCCACGCACAGCGTCAGGAGCATGTGCAGCCCGACGCGGTCGATCTCAACGCGCGAGTTGAAATACGGGACGGCGCGGACCGCGTCGATGGCGCTGATGCGGGCGGCGCTCCAGAGCAGCGGCGCGTAGGCGGCCAGAGCGGCGACGACCGCGAGGGACTTCCACACCGCCTGGGCGCGGACGGGACGGATCAAGCCGGTCAGCGCCACGCCCGACAGGGCCGCGGCGAACCACCCCAGCGTCGGCACCCACGGGGGCAGCATCGCGGTCCGGCCCGACAGAACCTCGGCGATGTCGGCGAGCCTCAGCGACCAGCCGGCCAGGCAGGCCACCAGCGCGCCCGCGGGCCACAGCACGAGGCACAGAGCGGTGAAGCGCGGCGTGGAGAGGGGCTGGAACTCCTCGGCGTGGGGATCGACCTTGAAGAGGATGGTCGCGCGGACGGCGACGCCGCACTCGGGGCACACCGAGCGGATCGAGAGCCCGCGGAGCTCGTACCCGCAGCCGATGCACGGGAGCGACCCGGAGAGCGCGGCGCCGACGGGCGTGGCCGCGAGGCTCGGCGACGCGGCGCCTTCGACGGGCTTGGGCTCGAGCATCTGGGTGATGATCGCGGAGGGCGGCTTGCGCGGAGCTGGGACGCCTTGGGGGACGGTCGAGGGCGCAGGCGGACCGCGCTCCCCCTGGTTCGGGCTGGGTTGAGGGGCCGGGCGTTCCACTCAGGCGGAGTGTAACGGGGGCGGGCGGGCGATCCGGGGCAGCGCGCGTCGAGCCCCCGGGGGTTGCCTGTGGTCGAATCCGGCGCGGGCGGCGGTTGGTCCGCGGGCGGAGTCGCCGCGGGCCGCGGCGGCGATGGTCGCGACCAACGAAAAGCCCCGCGGAGGAGGCTCCGCGGGGCCGGGGGTTCGCTTGGATTGCTCATGGCTCAGGCGGCGTGGCCGCGTGAACCGTCGCGGTCAGTTGGTGGGGCAGGGCACGCCGAAGACGCCGAGGAAGGAGACCAGGTCGGTGGTGTTGATGGCGCCGTCGTTGTTGAAGTCGGCGAGGTTGCTGGCGGGGGGCGAGGTCTGGCCGAAGAGGCCGAGGAAGGTGACGAGGTCGGAGGTGTTGCGGAGGTTGTCGCTGTTGAAGTCGCCCTTGCAGGAGGGCGGGGGAGGCGGGTTGCAGACGGGGACCTGCGGGACGGAGTTGGAGTAGGTCTGCGTGCCGGGGTTGTAGACGAGTTCGAAGTACTGGTTTCCCGGGATGGTGTTGAAGTTGATGTTGCGGGGTTCGCCGAGGTCGGAGCCGCAGTAGGTTCCGAGGACCTGGTTGGAGGCGAAGTCGTGGGCCTGGCCGTTGATGAAGACCATCATTTTGATGGCGCCGTTGACGCCGTCCCACGGGGCGAGGTCGGCGATGGGGAGGCCGATCTCGATGCCCTTGTTGACGGTGGCGGGGTCGGTGGTGGGCGGGACGAAGGCGTTGTCGCCGCCGGCGACGCCGCCGACGTTGGAGTTGTCGATGGTGATGGAGGCGGTCTCGTTGAGGAGCAGGTCGCCGCCGTCGAGGGCGCCGAAGTTGCCGGTGGTGGTGGTGCCGAGGTAGCGGTCGATGCCGTCGTCGGTAGGACCGTTGACGCCCTTGAGGCGGGCGTAGTTGCCGAAGATGCTGGCGGTGGTGCCGGTGGGGTTCACGCCCTGGGTGTTGAAGGTGTAGTAGTAGTCGGCGGTGAAGCCGGCGTCGAAGGTGAGGCCGGGCTGGACGGGGCCGGAGGTGGGGGTGAAGGGGCCGCCCATGCGGTTGAGGGCGAAGAAGTCGATGTCGGGGTTGCCGGTGTAGCCGTCGGCGGGGTCGTCGTAGATGAGGGTGTTCTGGCCGGTGGAGGGGGTGACGTCGATGAAGATCTCGAGCTTGTTGGCGTTGGTTTCGAGGTTGCCGCCGATGAAGAGGTAGAGGATGTCGGAGCCGTCGATGGGGCTGATGCCCTTCTGGGCGAAGATGTTGTCGAGTTCGCTGCCGTTGGCGCGGGCGATGGTGGTGTCGGTGTTGTTGCCGAAGCCGTTGCGTGCGCGGTAGGTTCCGGTGAGGGGGGTGGCGGTGCCGGACTTGGGTCCGCCGGCGGCCTCGCCGCCGATGCCGCCCCCGGCGGTGGGGAGTGTGGCGGCGTAGAGGTTGTGAACGGGGCTTCCGTTGGCGAGGCCGCAGGAGTAGGCGACCATGTAGTCGGGCTCAAAGCCGGCGTCCCACTTGAGGCCTGGGCCGTTGGCGTCGGGCCCGAGGCGGTTCAAGCCGAAGGCGGGGTTCCCGGCGACGAACTGGTTCTGGCCGCCGGTCTTGGTGTCGAGGAAGAAGCAGAGCTTGTTGTTGTCGTGGATGTTGCCGCCGGCGAAGATCCACATGGTGGGGATGTTGCCGTTGGAGGTATCGAGGCCGAAGGAGACGAAGACGTTGTCGAGTTCGGAGCCGTTGGAGGTATCGACGGAGGGGTCGGTGTTGTCGCCGAAGCCGGTGGGGTTGCCGGAGTTGGCGGGGGTGTTGTTGATCCAGGCGAGCGAGTACTGTCCGGCGTCGCGGGTGCCGTCGAGCGCGATGGTGCGGTTGGCGAGGGTGCCCGGGACGGTGAGGGTGACGAACTGGTTGCCGGCGTTGAGTGGCGTCGAGAAGTCGACGCCGTTGGCCGGGAAGCCGTAGTTGTTCTGGGAGGCGGGGACGCCGCCGACGACCTGGTTGGAGAGGAAGTCCCAGTTGAAGCCGACGATGAAGCCGCCGAGGCGGATGGAGGTGACGCCGGGGACCCAGCCGGTTTCGGCGAGGGGGACCTTGATTTCGGTGCCGACGTTCACGCCGCCGGGGTTGGAGCCCGGGGGGTTGGTCCAGGGGTTGGGTTGGACGATGGCGCCGGCGATGCCGCCGAGGTTCGAGTTGTTGGAGGCGGCCTCCATGCTGCCGCCGTTGGGTGGCGGGGCCTGGCCGTTGGTGGTGGGCATGCCGGGGAAGGCCAGGACGCGGAACTCGCCCGGGGGCGTGTTCTTGTCGCCGCGGCAGTAGCCGCCGGCGCCGGCGCCGAGATCGGGGAGGGTGGCGTAGTTGAGGTAGTGGTCGCCGCCGGAGCCGCCGGTGTAGTCGATGAAGTAGTCCGGGGCGAGGGGGGTGCCGGAGTTGTCGAAGGTCATGCCGGCGTGGGCGTTGATGATGCCGAAGTCGATGCCGGCGTTGTCGTTGCGGACGATGTTCTGGCCGCCGGACTTGCAGTCGATCCAGAGCACGATCTTGTCGTACTGGGTTTTGAGGTTGCCGGTGACCATGAGGTAGAGGCGCGTGGCGGAGCGGTAGCCGTAGACGGCGCAGAGTTCGGAGCCGTTGGCGTTGTTCTGCGAGCCGATGGTGGTGTTGCCCAGCGTGGTCGCGAGGGTGTTGACGAAGAGGGCGGCGGGGTAGGAGGCGTCCTTGGTGCCGTCGACGACGGCGGGGGTGTTGATGACGCCGGCGGGGATGGTGACGTACTGGTCGCCGGTGATCGAGTTCCAGTTGGTGGTGCCCGGGGCGCCGACGTTGCCGCTATCGGGGGGAAGCCCGCCGAAGACCTGGTTGGAGACGGTGTTGCCGGTGCCGTCGGCGATCATCCAGCCGGCGATGCGGATGGGGCTGGAGCCGTCCCACTGGATCTCGCTGAGGTCGATGGCGAACTCGACGCCGGTGGTGACCAGCGCGGGGTCCGAGTCGGGCGAGGGGAAGGTGAAGGTGCTTCCCGCGAAGGAGACGACGCCGCCGAGGTTGGACTGGTTGGACTGGGCGCTGGCGGTGAGGGTGCCGAGGGTGATGTCAATGACACTGGCCTTCTGGCTGGTCAGTGGGGTGGCGCCGTAGTTGGCGTCACGGGTGCCGTCCATCACCGGGGTGGCGGCGAGGACGACCGAGGCACCGGCCAGCAGGGCGGCGGGCACCGCGGCTTTCAGGCTCTTGAGGGGGTTCATGCGATCTCTCTCGGGGAAAAAGGGAGGGAACGTGAGGGACGGTGGACGGGATTCTGGGACGACCAAAGGCGGACGGTGTGCGCCGCCCGCCTGAAACGGAGATTCCGAAAAGCCGGGGGGCCCGGGTGAGCGGGCCCTCCGGTGCGATGTCGTGCTTAGCGGCGACGACGCAGAGCGACGAGGCCGGCGACGCCGACCAGACCGGCGGCGCCGGGGGTCGGGATGATGGTGTAGGTCAGGACGGGGTTCGATCCGCCGGCGGTGTAGGGATTGCCCCAGTCGAAGATGGAGAAGTCGGGGTTGGCGGCCGAGTCCACGGCGCCGTCGCCGCCGCCGCCACCCGAGGTGAAGGCGTCGAACTGGACGACATCGCCGACGCCCAGGCCGAGCGAGGCGAGGCTGGCCTGGAGGGTGACGGTGAACTGGGTCTTGGAGACGCCGATGTTGGGGTCGGAAGCGGGAGTGCCACCGGGGCCGGCGAACGGGCCGTTGGCGCCGATGCCGTTCCAGGCGCCGCCGGAGTACTCGAAGAGCTGGGCGCCGTTGCCGGAATCAACCCAGGAGCCGATCCAGAAGTCCGCGCCGGAGGCGAGGCTGATGGGGCGGCCCCAGCCGTTGCCCGCGGTGTCCCCGCCGGCGCGGGTGTCCATGATGACCATGTACTTGCCCCAGTCGGTGCTGTTGACATCGCCGGCGAGGGTGAGGGTGAAGTAGATGTTGCTGGCATCGTTGGTGACATCGGTGGAGAGGATGTCGAGGATGCCGCCACCCGCGCCGGTGAACACGTCGCCCGCGGTGTCGGGGAAGAGGGCCGCCTGAGCGGAACCCGCGATGAGGACGAGAGCCGAAGCGGCCACGAAGTTGCGAATCATGATTCTTCTCCTCTAGACAAATCGGACTAACCACTACGCGTAGGGACCGGGCCGACCGTCGGCTTCCTGTCCTGTGATACGGATGCGGGGCTCGCTTGACGCGTCGGAGCCCAACACCGGTTTCAGCCTTCGTAAAACGCTTTACCGAATCGATGCTGGCATGAAGGCCCACTCACCCTTGGCCGTCTGCGATGTCAGAAACCACTCTCAAACTCCGAATCACCCTCAGAAATCCGCTGCGGGCTCGCGTTTCGCCTCAGAGGACGCGGTTCGAGGGTTGCCGACGAGACGACGCGCGAGTCGGACTGCGGCGAGGAGGGCGAGGCCCGAGTAAAATGTTTTACTCGGTACTCACAAGATAGCCGCCCTCGGAGCGGGAGCAAGCAGGATTCTTCTAGATTTCCCTCAGTTGGTCGGTGCCGAGGACGCCGGGACACCTACCCGCACAACGGGCGGGGCGTCAAGGCCGAAAACAACCGATCAAAGACCGAACGAATGCGGAGGTCCGCGACGGACGGCATCACCTGTCCGGGGCTCAGGACAGGGTGTCGTGATTTAGAACAGGGTGTAGATGAACGGTGCCGCCGCCCCGCCTCCGGCGAGCAGCGCGACGCCGACCAGCAACAGGACGACGATGAGCGGGAGCAGCCACCACTTCTTGTTATGGCGGAGGAAGTCGAGGAACTCGCGGACGATGCCGCCGGCGGGGGCGTCCTGCTCGGCGTGGCGCGCGAACTCGGATTTGGTGGTTGTGGCTGGTTGGGCCTGCGGCGCGGGGTTGGTCGGGGTTGGACCGATCATCGGCGGAGACTGTAGTCGCGGGAGCGGGGTGGGGAGCGCGGGGGGAGGTGGGCGGCGTCGGGGGGTATTCACGTGCCGGGGGTTGGCGGGGACTCCGGCGCGGGACGGTCAGAACTGGCGGAAGTAGCGCGAGACATGCGGGGCGGTGGGTCGGGGGGACCAGTAGGTGGAGCGCGAGGGGTCGAAGCGGCGCTGCATCGGGTCGTGGCCGCGGAGACGCAGCACCAGGCCGATGGGGGTCAGCATGGTGTAGTAGATGAGGGCGAGGAGAAGGTGCGAGAAAGTCCAGCCGAGCGGGACGGCGGCGCGCATCCAGTTGGTGTAGAGCGCGCGGGCGATGGACGGCGAGAGGAGCGAGGCGGTCGCGCCGAGCAGGGCGACGGCCCAGAGGGCGTGCTCGACGGAGCGGGGCGAGGCGCCGAGGTGCTCGACGCCGCCGATGGTGAGCAGGCCCAAGGGGATGAGCGCGCCCATGAGTTGAGTGCGGCGCGGGAAGTCACGGTTGAACGCGAGCGAGACGAGCCAGGCGGTGGCGGTGAGGGATGCGGCGATGAGCAGCGCGCCCGGCTTCCACGTCGCCGCGCGCCCGAGGATGAGGAAGAACAGGAGCCACAGCCCCGCGAAGACGCGGAGTTCGTTGCGGGTGGGGTTGGGCTTGATGTCGATGAGGGGCATGGGGTCGTTCGCCGCGGCGGTGCGGGGAGGGGAGAGACGTTCTCAGCGTGGAGGCGGGGTCGTCGGCCTAGTCCGGCAGGAACTTGGCCAGGTGGGCGTCGATGTCGTGCTGCTTGGCCCTGGGCTGGTTCTCTTTTCGGAGGATGCAGCGTTCGATGACGAGCACGTCGATGTTGCTGGCCATGAAGCAGGTGTAGGCGTCTTTGGGTGTGCAGACGATGGGCTCGCTGCGGACGTTGAAGCTGGTGTTGATGAGGACGGGCACGGCGGTGCGTCGATCGAACTCGGCGAGGACGGCGTGGAGGCGCGGGTTGCGGACGGGGTCGACGGTCTGGACGCGGGCGGAGCCGTCGACGTGCGTGACGGCGGGGATGGTGGAGCGCGGGACCTTGAGTTTGTCGAGCCCCGTCGCGCCGGCGGCTTGGTTGGGGGGTTCCGCGAGGCGGCGCTCGCGCTTCACCGGCGCGACCAGGAGCATGTAGGGGCTCTGCCGGCCCGGCGTGAGGTCGAACCACTCGTGCGCGCGGTCGTGCAAGACGATGGGCGCGAAGGGGCGGAAGCCCTCGCGGAACTTGGTTTTCAGGTTGATGAGGGACTGCATGTGGGGCGAGCGGGCGTCGCCGAGGATGCTGCGTCCGCCGAGGGCGCGGGGGCCGAACTCCATGCGGCCCTGGAACCACCCCACCACTTTCTGATCGAGGAGGCACTGGGTGACGGCGGGGACGAAGTCCTGGTCGTTCAGGGTGGTGTAGACGGCGCCGAGGGCGTCGAGTTCGCGGCGGACCTCGTCGTCGGTGTAGGCGGGTCCGAGGCGGGAGCCTCGCTGGGCGTCGTCGGGGCGGGCGGTTCGGGGGTTTTCGAGGAGTTGGTTCCAGATGAACAGGGCGACGCCGAGGGCGCCTCCGGCGTCGCCGGCGGCGGGCTGGATCCAGATGTTGTCGAAGGGCCCTTCGCGGCTGATGCGTCCGTTGCCGACGCAGTTGAGGGCCACGCCGCCCGCCAGGCAGAGGTTTTTGGACCCGGTGATGGCGTGGGCGTGTCGAGCGGCGGCGAGCATGATGTCCTCGGTGACGCGCTGGATGGAGGCGGCGATGTCCATCTCGCGCTGGGTGAGGGCGGACTCGGGGGCTCGCTCGGGGCCGCCGAAGAGGTCGGCGAACCTGCGTCCGGTCATGCGGAGCCCGTGTGGGAAGGTGAAATAGTCGAGGTTGAGCCTGAAGGATCCGTCGGCGCGGAGGTCGAGGAGTTTTTCGCGGATGAGGTCGGCGTAGCGGGGTTCGCCGTAGGGCGCGAGGCCCATGAGTTTGTACTCGCCTGAGTTGACCTTGAAGCCGCAGAAATAGGTGAAGGCGGAGTAGAGCAGCCCGAGGGAGTGGGGGAAGCGCTGTTCCTGGATGAGTCGGATGCGGTTGCCCTTGCCGTGGCCGATGGTGGCGGCGGCCCACTCGCCGACGCCGTCGAGGGTGAGGACGGCGGCGTCATCGAAGGGGGAAGGGAAGAAGGCGCTGGCGGCGTGGCTCTCGTGGTGCTCGACGAAGACGACGCGGCGTTTTTTCGCGCCCCCGGCGCCGACGCCGACGCCCTTGGCGATCTCGCGGGGCAGGAAGAGTTTCTGCTTGAGCCACAGGGGCATGGCCCTGGCGAACGAGGCGAAGCCGGCCGGCGCGTAGGCGAGGTAGGTCTCGAGGAGACGCTCGAACTTCAGGAGCGGCTTGTCGTAGAAGCCGACATAATCGATCTGCTCGGGTCGGAGCCCGGCTTCACGCAGGCAGTACTCGACGGCGTGCGTGGGGAACTGGTGGTCGTGCTTGACGCGGGTGAAGCGCTCCTCCTGCGCGGCGGCGACGATCTCGCCGTCGGCGACGAGCGCGGCGGCGGAGTCGTGGTAGAAGGCCGAGATGCCGAGGATGGAGGTCATGGGGGGAAGGCACGCGGGCGCGTCGGCACGGCGCGGCGTGGTGGCTCCGGGGGGCTTGCGCGACGGGCTACCTCGTGGGGGGCGGGGTTCGGGCTGGGCCGGCCTTGGCGGCGCGGAGCGAATCGAGCACCTTCTGGAACTGCGGGGCGTAGGGGCCGGCGTTGGCGGCGGCGTCGGCGGCGACCTTGATCGCGTCGTCGACGCGGCCCACGCGGGCGAGGGCCTGGATCAGGGCCATCTCGGCGGCGACGCGGGATTCGGGGGCGAGTTTGGTTCGGCAGGAGTTGAGGTACGGGATCGACTTCTCGAAATCGCCGAGGAGTTGGCAGAGCAGCCCGACGTGGCGTTCGGTCATGCCGGACTCGGGGCCGGCGCGATCGAGCAGGAGCAGGCCGCGGTTGAGGGCGGCGCGGGCGCGGGCGGTGTCGGCCTGGGAGAGCGGGCCGCGGCGCTCCAGGATGCCGAAGCGGAGCAGTTCGTACTCGAGCGACCAGGAGGAGTACGGGAAGACGGAGTTGATGGCGCTTTCGAGCAGGGAGAGGGACTCGTCGAAGCGGCCCAGTTGGAGGGAGACGCGCGCGGCCATTCCGGAGAGCGGGCGCTTGGCGCCGAGGTGGGTCTGCGGCTTCTGCCACTCGAAGGCGGCTTCGCGGAGTTTGGGGTCCCACGGGGCCTGGAGCTGGTTGCACAGCGCGTCGAAGCGCTGGGCCATGCCCGGGTTGGTCTGCTGGAAGAACGGGATGCGTCCCAGGACGCGCATCTGGTGGGCCACCGCGTAGCGTTCGAAATCGTTGGCCCCGAGCCGCTGGGCGAGTTCCTGGAAGGGGGGGCGGAGGGCTTCGGCGGCCTGGTCGGGCGTGAGCGCGGCGGGCCCGGTGATCCTGGTGAGGGCTTCGACGAGGGTGCGGGCGACGAGGTCTTGTCCTTCGAGCGATGGGTGGACGTGGTCGTCGAAGAGGGTCCAGCCGGGGGCGGCGTGGGGCGCGGCGTGGTTGCCGCGGGCGGCGGCGGAGAACGCGGCCTCGAGATCGCACAGGACCGCGGCGGCGGGGAGGCGGGCGACGGCGGCGCGGATGGCGGCGTTGCTGGCTGACGGCGGACGCCACGGCATCGGGTCGAAGTCCACGGCTTTCTGGAAGGCGTCGGCGGCCTCGGCGTGCTCCCGGCGGCTTTCGCGGATCATGCCGAGCCAGTACCACGCGCGGGCGTGGGTCGGGCGGCGTGCGACGAGGTCCTTGAGTTCGGCCTCGGCGGCGTCGGGCTCGGTGCGGGAGCGGGTGCTGATGTCGAGCATCAGTTTGGAGATGCGCTGCTTCTCCGCCGGGTCGGTGATGTCGGCTTCGGTGTCGCCGAGGGGCGCGAGGTCGCGCAGGTTCGCGGGGAGGGTGCAGACGATGACGGGGACGGTTCTGTCGCGGCAGCGCTCGATCATGCGCTCGACGAAGAACCCGAGGTTGTCGGCGGCGCGGGCGCGGAGCGGGTCGTCCGGGGCGATGAAGGCGCGGCCGATCATGGTTTCCATGAGGGTTTTGCCCTCGGCTTCGGCGCCGGGCCTGGGGCGGAGCAGCGACTGCACCGATTGCACGATGGCGGTGGAGCGGAGGCGGCGCTGCAGCATCATGGCGGCGGGGCTGTTGCCCGCGCGGTTGAGCGAGGCGACGCCGAAGGAGCCGAAGAACTCGTTGTTGCCGACGTAGATGATGACGGCGTCGGGCCGGTACTCGAGGGCCTCGGTGAGGATGCCGAGCACGGGGTACGAGGCGATGGCGGTGACGCCGAGGTTGATGACCTCGACGTTGTCGGCGGGTCGGGCGGCGCGCCACCGGGCTTCGAGGAACCGGGTGGAGGTGAGGGCGCGGGGCTGGGGGAAGCCCTTCATCGCGGACTCGCCCACGGCGACGATGCGGACCAGGCCCGGGGGCTTGGGCATCACCATCGACTGGTCGTCGAGCGAGCCGGGCTGGTGCGGGTTGTTGAGGAACCAGGTGCGGGGGCCGGCGTTGTCGGTGACGTACAGGACGCTCCCCGGCTGGCCGGGGAGCGGGGCGACGGGGCGGATGGTGGGCGGGTAGCCGCCGAAGCGGGTGAAGGCGCGGAGGGCGAGCTCGGCGGCGACCACGAGCGCGAGCGGGAGCGCGAGGGCGGCGAGGATGAAGAGGAGTTTCTTGAAGCCGCGGGAAAGAGTGTA
>CAZDYM010000039.1:0-12861 GCA_964509325.1 uncultured Phycisphaeraceae bacterium | reverse complement strand
GGCGGGGCGCCGCGGTCCCAGCCGCGGTGCGAGCGCAGGACGCTCGCGGCGCGGCGGAAAAGCGGCGCGAGCTCGGGCGGGACGGCGTTGGAGGCGTGCTCGCAGGTGACGACGACGCGGGTGAAGACGGTCGAGGGGGAGGGGGGTTTGAGGCGGCGACCCATGGGGTGAGGTGGCGGGCGGAGTGGGCGCGGGCGTCAGACGAACATCCTGCCCTCGCCGAGGCAGTGGGCGAGTCGGTCGTAGACGGCGAGCATGGCGGGACGATCGGGGTTCGGGCCGAGGGCCCGCGTGAGGCGGCGCGCCAGCGGGCCTTCGTTGACGATCACGTCAAGGCACTTTCGGTCGGCGGGGGTGAGGTGGTCGCTGGTGTGCTGGATGAGGTGGCGCCACAGATCGGCGGCCTTGGCGGGCTTGCCCTTGGTTTCGAGGCCCCAGGCCCTGAGATAGGCCGTTTCGGTGATGACGGCCTCGTCGGCATCCTTGACGCAGTTGAGGAAGATGGGCTCGAGTTGGTCGATGCTCCAGGCCTTCTGCTGGTCGAGGGTGGACCAGCGCTCGCGCACAGCGTCCTTGAGCGCCTGCACGATGAGGGCGACCATCGCGAGGTCGGCGTGCGGGCACTCCTGCACGTCGAGGACGCGGATCTCGATGCTGCCGCGGGAGAAGCGGGCGATGGCGCCGCGGGCGTTGGCCCATTCGTGGCGCAGCACGCCCTCGGGGTCGAGCGGTTCGAGGTCCTTGAAGATGCGCTGGAAGATCTGGCGGTCGTAGTCGGCGTGGGTGAAGACGGGCTCGGGGATGACGCGCCCGGTCATGCTGGGGAGTTTGCGGGAGTTGGCGCGGTAGACCTCGAGGCGGTTGTCCATCGTGCCGGTGGCGCGGGCTTCCATCACGGGGGAGCTCGCCGCGAGCGCCGGGAGGATGGGCAGAAGCAGGCGGACGGCGGCGTGGAGTTTGGCGAACTCGGCGTCGCCGCGGAAAGGCAGGTTGATGTGGACGCTCTGGAGGTTGGCCCAGCCGTGGCCCCTGCAGCCGAAGAGGCGGTCGAAGGCGGCGTAGACCTCGCCGTAATCGTGCGGCCAGAGGACCATTTCCTTGTCCGGGTTCATCCAGGGGTGCATGCCGCCGGGCATGAGCCGGGCGTGCATGGGGGCGAGCAGGGTGTTGATGCGTTCGACGGATTCATCGAAGGTGGCGGCGAGGCCCAGCAGGGTGCGGGCGGGCTCCTCGGTCTTCATCTCGATGACGTGGAGGGCCAGTTCGTTGGACCAGACGGCGCCCTCGAACTCGAAATCGGAGGGTTGGTCGCCGTCGAGGCTGGAGCCGGCTTCGAGCGCGGCCTGGAGCAGGAGTTTGTCGGCGATGGGCCGGACGTCGAGGGACTCGCGGTCGACGATCATGTACTCGAGTTCGACGCCGACGGCCTCGAAGATGGCGTAGGGGGGGCTGTGGTGGGATGTCATTGCACGGGCCTGCCTTCCTTGATGCGTTTGACGCGGTCCATGAGCGACTGCATGACGGCGAGGAAGAGGCCTTCGCCCAGAATGACGTCCTCGTAGCCGTGGTCGATGTTGGGGTTGTCGTTGATCTCCATGACGCAGACGCGGCTGTCGGCCTGCTTCAAGTCGACGCCGTAGAGCCCGTCGCCGATAAGGCCGGCGGCGCGGACGGCGGTGGAGACGACCTTCTTGGGGACCAGGTCGAGCGGGACGGCCTCGACCTTGCCGAAGTCGCGTTCGCCTTTTTTGTCGGTCCCGACGATCTGCCAGTGGCCCTTGACCATGTGGTATCGGCAGGCGAAAAGGGGCTTCCGGTCGAGGACGCCGATGCGCCAATCGAAGGCGCTGGGCATGAACTCCTGGGCGATGACGAGGTCGGACTTTTCGAGGAACTGGTCGAGCTCGGCTTCGAGCCCGGCCTCGTCGGCGACCTTGATGACGCCCTGGGAGAAGGAGCTGTCGGGCTTCTTCAGGACGCAGGGGATGCCGAGCTTCTCCTTGACCTCGTGGGTGTTCTCGCGGTGGACGATGAGGGTCTTGGGCGTGGGGATGTCGTTGGCGTCGAAGAGCTCGTGCAGGTAGACCTTGTTCGAGCAGCGGAGGATGGAGGTGGGGTCGTCGATGACGGCGAGGCCCTCGGCGGCGGCGCGGCGCGAGAAGCGGTAGGTGTGGTGGTTGACCGCGGTGGTCTCGCGGATGAACAGCGCGTCGAACTCGGCGATCTTGCCGTAGTCGTCGCGGTCGATGATCTCGACGTTGAAGCCGACGTGCTTGGCGGCCTTGACGAAGTGCTTGATGGACACGTTCGTGGAGGGCTTCTCGGCGGCCTCGGGGTTGTGGAGGATGGCGAGGTCGTAGCCCTTCTCCTGGGGCTTGCCGCGGATCTTCTTGCGACCGGAGAAGTACTCGGCGGCGGCCCACTCGACGAAGGAGCGGTGGAGATCCGGGATGTCGCCGGCGCTGAGGGCCTCGAGGCTGTCGAGGCGCCAGCGGGAATCGTCGTAGTGGAACTGGGCCCGGAGCAGGGGCGCCGGGAAGAGGTTGAACAGAGCCTTGCAGAGGCGGTCGTAGCGCTTGGCCATGTTCTGGCCGAAGTAGACGCTGAGGGTGAAGGTGGTGGACTGGATGTGGGCGAGGCTGGGCTGGATGAGGTCCTCCATCTCCTCCGCGGCGAAGCGGATCATCGTCAGGCTCTTGAGGTCCTGGATGGTGGTGACGCTGGGGAGCGGTTTGTGCCCTCGGGCCTCGGCGAGCAGGCTGACGTAGTAGCCCAGGGCCTGGTAGCGGTGGCTCTTGCAGAGGTTGAAGACCTTGAGGCCGCGCTCGTCGGCGTAGGACTGGTCGGTGAGGTACGTGCGCGCGGAGACGACGGGCACGCCGGGGATATCGAGCGGCCAGGTGTCGGGGTTGTCGGTGACGATGAGGAACGACATCGGACGCCTTTCACGGGTGGTCGCGCGCGCGGGCGTCGTGGGCGGGGCCCAGTCCCGGCTCGATGATGAGGAGGTTGGCGTCGTAGGTGAGGACGCCGAGGAGGATCGAGCAGATCACGCGGTCGAGTGCGACCTCGTAGATGTGGCTGTCGAAGGGCGGGTTGGGCTCGAGCGGGTCGGCGACGCGGACGGTGCCGCGCTGCGGATCGTGCCCGAGGAGGATGACGAAGTGCCCGGCGGGGTCGCCGCGGACGTCGTCGTCCACGAACCTGCGGCCGTACTCGCGGGGGGTGCGGTAGAGGTATGTGGCGGAGAGACCGGTGAGGACCGGGCGGCCCTGGTCGAGGAACCTCGTGATGAGGGCGGCGTTGAGGTCCTCGAAGCGGACCACACCGCCGAGGCGCAGGAACTCCAAGTAGGCCTTGATCTCGGCCTTGTGGCGCTTGCCCTTCTTGGCCCGGCTGCGGGCCTTGAGTTTCCGGGCGAGATCGATGGTGTCGGTCCCGGCGGCTTGATGGGCTTCTCGGAACCAGGTGGGGTCGAAGACCTCGAGGTTGTACGTCAAGATGGTGGCGCGGTAGCCGCGGGCCAGGGCGTGGCAGGCGAGCATGACGGCGAGGGTGCCGCCGGACTTGAGGCGCTGGCACTGCCGGACGACGGCTGGGAGCGGGAGGTCGTCGCCGTAATAGCGGTACACGGCGTGGAGGCAGGTGGGCCCGCAGGTGGTGCCGTCGGGCTGCGGGAGGATGTCGAGTTTGAGCCTGGTTTCCACGCGGTGAAGTGTAGTGGCGGGGCGTGGCGGAGGGCCGTGTCGGATCCCGCGCGACAAGCGTCCCGCGTGTCTTCCGTACGGAGCACGGAGCGATGGCGGCGCGGCTCCGATGGGGGAATCGGTCTGGGCGACGATCGCGGCCGCGCCCCCAGAGCGCCGGGTTGCCCGCGGTGTGACGCCGCGCCGACGGGGCGGACCCTCACCCCGCGCGGGAGCGGACGGCGTCGAGCCACTCGACGAGTTCGGAGGCGGACTTGCCGCCCACGGAACGGGCCACCTCGACGCCTCCCTTGAGGACGATGACGGTCGGCATGGCGGTGATCCCGAAGCGCTGGGCGAGCTCGGGGTCCTTGTCGACATCGAACTGAAAGGCGACGGCGTGTGCGTTGATCCACTCGGCGACGATGGCGCGGGGCCAGGTGTGGGCGTCCATGACCTTGCATGGGCCGCACCACGAGGCCATGGCGTCGACGATGAGGAGTTTGCCGGAGGCTTCGGCCTTGGCGGCGGCCTGCTGAAGCGTGCCCTCGGTGAAGACGAAGGGGCGGCCCGCCCAGAACGGGGCGCGCCAGAAGATGAACCCCGTCAGCAGCGCGAGCATGACCGCCGGGAAGACCAACGGCTTGAGGCGTGCGATCCACGCGCCGCGGCGGAGTGATCGGAGGGTGCGGTCGGTATCGGCGAGAGGCATGGTTCGATGCTGGCTTGAACGGCGCTGATCACATGCCCCACTTCGGACCGGCGGGGCGCCCGGCGGCGGCGGTCAACCGCCCCACCACTCCGGGCTCTCGCCTCACGCGCTACATCCGCCACAGGCTGCTGGCCCAGGTCATCCCGCCGCCGAAGGCGACGAACATGACGAGCTCGCCCTCGCGGCACTTGCCCATCTTGCGGAGTTCGTCGAGCGCGACGGGGACGCTGCCGGCGGAGCAGTTGCCGAAGCGGTCGATGTTGATGTAGAGCTTCTCGGGCGCGACGCCCAGGCGTTCGCGGGCGGCCTCGAGCATGCGGGCGTTGGACTGGTGGCAGACGTACATGGAGACGTCGTCGGGCTTCAGGCCGGCGCGTTCGAGGGTGGACTCGATGAGCGGGGTGAAGGTTCCGACGGCGAACTTGTAGACCTCGCGCCCGTTCATCTGCAGGGTGCCGTACTTGACCTTGTCGCGCACGGCGTCGACGCCGGGGGGCAGGTCGCGCTCGTTGTTGGGGATGTAGAGGTCCTGCCAGCGCGACCCGTCGGCGTGCATGGTCGAGGCGATGATGCCGCGGGAGAGGTCGTCGGTGGCGCGGAGAACGGCGGCGCCGGCGGAGTCGCCGAAAAGCACGCTGACGGCGCGGTTCTCGGGGTCCATGTGGCTGTAAAGGCAGTCGCAGCCGATCACCGCGACGTTGCGCGCCTGCCCGGAGCGGATCAGCGCGCTCGCCTGGTTCAGGCCGTAGACGAACCCGCAGCACGCCGCGACGATGTCGTAGGCGCCGGCGGGGGTGGCGCCGACGGCGTCGGCCACCCGGCACGCCGTCGACGGGCACAGCATCTCCCCGCTCACCGTCCCGAGGATGATGAGATCGAGTTCGCTGGCGTGCATCCGCGCGTCGGCGAGGGCGCGGCGGAGAGCCTCGGCGGAGAGCGAGGTGGGCCCCTCCCCCTTGGCCGGGTCGCACACGCGGCGCTGGCGGATGCCCGTGCGCTGCGCGATCCACTCGTCGCTGGTGTCCATCACCTTGGCGAGGTCGTGGTTGGTGACGACTTTCTCCGGGACGGCGTGCCCGGTGCCGGCGATGCGGACACCGACCTGGGCCGGCGGCGGGGGGACGATGTGAGACAGCGCCGTCGCCGCCGGCGCGCCGTGCTGGGGGCCGGACCCGGTGCTGTGCGGCTGCTTGCTCACGCGGACTCCTGCTCCTCTCCGCCGCTGGTGTCGAAGCCGAGGCGTTTGAGTTCGTCGAGGCGGGCCTCGATGGCGGCGTTCACGTTCTTCAGGACGTGATCGCGGGCCACCCTGACCGCGGCCTTCATCGTCCGCGCCTCGCTGGAGCCGTGGCAGATGAAGCAGTTGCCGTTGACGCCCAGCAGGGGCGCACCGCCGTACTCATGGTAGTCGTTCTTCTTGATGAGCCCGGAAAGGGCCGCCTGGACCTTGAGGGCCAGGTCGGTATCGACCGCCATGACCTCGTGGACGATGCCCTTGAACAGGCTCTTGGCCAGCCCCTCGGTGAGCTTGAGCATGGTGTTGCCGACGAAGCCGTCGGTGACGACCACGTCCGCGGCGCCGTCGAACAGGTCGCGTCCCTCGATGTAGCCGACGTAGTTGAGCCCGGGCACTCGCTGGAGGAGCTCGCGCACCTGCTTGATCATCCCCGTGCCCTTGCCCTCCTCCGAGCCGATGTTCATCTGCGCGACGCGGGGGTTCTTGATGCCCAGCACGTGCTCGGCGTAAACGGCGGACATGATGCCGTACTGCGCCAGGTGGCTCGGGCGCGGCTCGGGGTTCGCGCCCACGTCGCTCACGACCACCGGTCCGTGGAAACTGGGGATGGTGCACGCGATCCCCGGGCGGTGGACGCCGCGGAGACGCTTCATGTACATCGTCGCGGCGGAGACGCACGCGCCGGTGTTGCCGGCGGAGATGACCACGTCGACCGGGTCCCTGGTCTTGCGGGCCGAGCCCAGCAGCGACATCCTCACGATCGACGAATCGGGCTTGCCGCGGACCGCCTCGACGGGCGACTCGTGCATCTCGATGTTCTGCGTGGCGTGGACGATGTCGAGCCGGGCCGCCAGCGCCGAGGACAGTCCCTTTTCCTCCGCGATGTCCCTGATCACCGCTTCGTCGCCGACCAGGACCAGCCGGTCCTCGTCCCCCAGCAGCGGCAGGGCTTCGAGGCATCCTTTGACGATGGCGTCGGGGGCGTGGTCTCCCCCCATCGCATCGACGGCGATCCGCATGAAGTTGGCTCCGGCCCGGCGGGGGTGCCCCGCGCGGGGTGAAGGTTCGATGGGCGACCGCCGACGAGGGCCCGCGATCACGCGTGACGCCCGTCGGGGTCCGAGTGTGCCCGCGCGATCAGCCCTTGTCCACGCCGATGCCGAGCTTGGGAACACGGATGACCAGCCCGGGGCGGACGAACCCGGACTCGTCGCACACGCGGTGGTGCATCTTGGGACGGCCGGTGAGAGGGCAGAGGGTGGGCTTGGTCATCTCCAACGCCTGATGGGCGCGACGACGACGGGTCCGGCCGGGGCTCACTCGATGGGTGGGTTGCATGGCGGGCTGATCCTTGCTTCTTGATCGTGCTGCTTAATCGTGTTGCTTGATGCTCGCCCGCGGCGGGGCCGGGGCAGATGAGTCGAGGGGAACGGGACCTTCCCGGCGGAGGCCGGGGGACTCGGCCGGTGGGAGCCCACCCTTGACACGCCGATTGCTCCGCGCGGGAGTTCGAGGAGGGCGATTCAACGAACCGGGAACACGTCGGTGCCGGGCTTGGATCGGATGGATCTCGGCGCGGCGTGCCGCGAGCGAAGGCCACACCCAGACCGGCGTCCCTTGGCCGGTCGTGCCGACCCGGAGCAAAGGGGAGAAGAGGGTACCCGGCTGAGTGCTCCGCGTCAAAGGTCTTGACAATCAGGACGGATTTTGTTTGGTCGGCGAAACGACGGATTCGACAGGGCGTGCAGACTCCCGTAGACTACTCGGTCCAACAATCATCAGCCCGGCGCGAACCGGTGCCGGGCTCCGCCTCCCTAGCTCAGTTGGTAGAGCAGCTGACTCTTAATCAGCGGGTCGAAGGTTCGAGTCCTTCGGGGGGCATTGTCGCCGAGCCCGTTTCGACGGGCTTGGTGTGTTTTTGGAGCCTCGCGGTCGGGTCGGGGCAGGTCGATCGACAGAAATCACGGTCGGCCACGAAGGCGCGGAAGGCCGCGCCGAGGGCGGTCATCTCGCGCCACGGAGGTCCGGCGTGGGTCCGCAGGTTCAGTGGCACGTCCGCCCGAACAGGCCCAGGAACACCGAGAGATCCAGGGTGTTCACGGCGCCGTCGTTGTTGAGATCGGCGGGGGACGTTGCGGCGGTGGTGCCGAAGAGCGGGAGAAAGGCGAGGAGGTCGGCGGTGTTGACGACGCCGTCGGCGTTGAGGTCGCCTTGACAGGCGGGCGGCGGGGCACACGCCGCGCGGAGATCGGCGGTGTCGACGCCGTCGAAGAAAGCGCCGGAACGGAACGTGATCGAGAGGCGGTCGGCGAGCGGGCCGACCGGGGGCGAGCAGTCGAGCAAGCGCGCCGCGGCGTCCTGGCTGTCCTTAAGCCAACGGTCGAACCACGCGACGGTGTAGTAGCTGCTCAGCGCGTGCTGGTCGGGGGTGGCGCCGGCGCTCCAGAGGAAGTGGTCAGCGCCGCGGAAGACGACCTGCATGGCGGGCACACCCGCGGCCCGCCAATGAAGGAACGCGGTCTTCTTCGAGTCCACGCCGTTGGTGCAGAAATCGGACGCCTGGCCCATGGCTGGGACGCGAGGGGTTCGGATGGTCGAAGGCGTGTTCGTGCAGGCGGGCGAGCCGGCGTCCCCGGACTCGCTGATGGCGATGTTGTCCCATCCGACGATCGCGTCGATCCGGTGGTCTTCCTCCTGGGTGCGGGCGAGGGCGCGCGCGCCCAGCGACCATCCGGCGGCGCCGACCCGCTCGGTGTTGGTTTCGGCCCGGAACGGGTTGGCGTTCGACAACAGGAAGTCGATCCCGGCGCGTGCGGCGGTGTTGTAGGAGGCGGTGCTGCCGCCGAACTGAGGCTTGGTCACGATGACGACGTACCCCGCGTCGGCGAGCGCGAGGGCGGCCCATTCGACGCTGCTGATGCCCGCGCCGCCGCCGGGCAGGACAGAGATCGCCGGCCACGGGGCGCCGGGGGACTCGGCGGGCGGCGCGTACACGCGGGCCTGCAGCGCGACCCCTGATGGGTCCGGCGCGACGACGTCCTGAACACGCGGCGCCGCGCTCAGGGTCGGCGGGACGACGAGCAGCAGCAGCGCAGTTCGGCGGGCGGTCATCGGCTTTCTCATGGCGTGAAGGGCAACGCTCGGCGTCGGTGCTTCTTGCTTGCTTCGGACGGGGCGGGACAGGTTTTCTTCGCCCCGTGTGGGCCCGCCCGACGGCGGGCCGGGCCGAGGCGTCCAGCCCGCTTCGACGGCGGCAGGGTTCGAGCCTCGCGCCGCCCGATCTAACGCAGTTCGACGGACCAGTACGCGTTGTCCAGGAACGTCCGCCAGGACTGGTAGCGTTCCTGGCCGAGTCGGACGGTGATCATCGGGTTGCGCTTCGGGCGAACCGGCTTGCGGATGAGCGGCAGGGCGGCCTGCTCGGGGGTCCTGCCGCCCTTCTTGGCGTTGCAGCGGACGCAGGCGCAGACCAGGTTTTCCCAGGTGTCGGCCCCGCCGTGGGCGCGGGGGATGACGTGGTCGATCGAGAGTTCACTGGTCGGGAAGTGGCGGCCGCAGTACTGGCACTGGTTGCGGTCGCGGGCGAAGAGGTTGCGGCGGTTGAGCTTCACGTGCTGCTCGGGCAAGCGGTCGTAGCCGAACAGGCGGATGACCTTCGGCACGGCGATCTCGAACCGCATCGTGCGGACCCAATCGAAGCTCTCGGCCTCGATCTGCTTGCGGATCTCGCTGAGCTCGGCCCAGGTCTCGAAGTCGTACGAGACGTACTGCCCGTCCTCGACATGGACCACCTCGGCGGCCTGCTGCATCAGCATGCAGAACGCACGCCGCGCGCTGATCACGCGGATCGCCATGTACAGCTTGTTCAGCACCAGCACCTTCGCGGCGAGCCCGGGGGAGAGGGCCACGGCCTCGGCGGGGGCGAAGTCGGACAGGTCGTGGTTGCCGTTCAGGATCGTGCCGACGTGGCCGCGGGCCATCAGGGCGTGGAGGTCGTCCGCTCCGGCGTGGTGGGCGCGGTCGGCCTGACGCTCGGGATGGGCATGTCGCGGGGCCGGTGGGACGGCGTCTCCCGCGTCGGCACCGGAACCCGGGTGCGAATGGCTCGCGCTGGAATGAGAACGACCCCCGCGGGGCTTTGGCCCCGTCCCGTCGGCCTTCCTGCGGAGAGGGGCAGCCATGGGTGAAGCACACAACGAGTCGAGCGACCCGGCGAGGGGTCGCCGGCCGGCGGGGGTGACCGCCGGGAGGTCGCGGGCGGTTCTCTCATCCCCTGAAATCGGACCTTTGGGCGGGTGCCGTGAGGGCCCGTCAGGCGTCGAACGGTAGCGGGCGCGGCGGCGCGAGGCAACGGGTGGGTTGTGTCAAAGTTCTGTTTGGATTCTCGGGCTGGCGTGCCGAGATGCACGCGGCGCTCAGGGCGTGCCGCGCGGGGTACGGAGGGTGTCCGAGAACGCGAGGACGAGCTCGTCGAATCGCTCCGGCGCGTCGTCCATGATGAAGTGGCGGCAGTTCTCGATGAACTCGAGCCGGACGTTGTCCAGACCTTGGAACTGGGTCTGCCAGGCGGTGCGGAGCGTTTCGCGGGAATCCGGCTGCCCGGCTTGGCCCTGGGGTGGTTCGGGCGGGGCAGGGGGGATCGCCGCGATGACCAGCACGGGCACCTTCAGCGTCTTGAGGGCTTCGGTGTGGTCGGCGCTGACGAGTTCGAGAAAGTAGCGTTTGAAGACGTCGGTCTTGGTGGAGGCGGACATGGCGGCGAGGGCTTGGCCGCGGGCCGGATCGGTGACGCCCGCGATGTACATCTGGCGGATGCCGGCGGCGTCGTTGGCGGCCATCTGGGTGTCGAACCAACCCGCGAGTTGGTTCTCGACCATGGCCCGGCGGGCCAGCAGCGGGATGGGGGTGGGGGTGAGCGGCCAGGCGGCGAAGCCGTCGACCATGACAACGGCGGCGGCGCGGGCGGGCTCCTCGGCGGCGAGGCGCAGGGCCACCTGCGCGCCCATCGAGTGCCCCACCACCACCGGCGGGCGCTCGAGATTCAGCGAGTCGATGGCGGCGCCGACGGCGCGGCGGGCGTTGAGCATCCACACGTCGTCGGACCACTTGGCCTGCTCGGCGTTGGGCGCGGGCGGCGCGGCGCTGCCCGCGAACCCGGGCAGCGTGAGCGCGTGCATGGTGTATCGCTCGGCGTGCCGCGACATGAAGGGCTCCCACACCGTCCAATCGCACGCGAGCCCCGGAACGAGGACCAGGTGGACCGAGCCGGTGCCCCGGGTCTCGACGTGGGCCACCGGGGTCAGGGGGGCGGGGTCGGCGGGGGGGGCGGGGGCGGCGGCGTCGCCGTCCGCGCTTTCGATCATGCGCTTGGCGATCTCGGGGAGTTTGTCGTAGGCATCGGCGGGGGCCTCGCGCGGTGACTCGGGGAGTGCCCGAGGCGGATCGGGCGGGGCGGGCTGGGCCGAAGGGGGTTGGGCCGGGGGTTCAGCGCGGGCGACGGGAGCGGCGGAGAGGGCCAGCAGCGCGATCGCCGCGAGCGTGGCCGGGAGGGTGATGAGACGGTCTTGACGAGATGGCATGGGTCGCTCCTGCTGCGGGGGATGGGTGCGCGTGCGGCGTCTCGTGGGAGAGGATACGGGCAAGCCGGGCCGACGCGTAGGATTGCCGGAGCCGAGCCGGCGCGGGCCGGCGGCCGCCGCGGGCGTGGCGGAACTGGCAGACGCGCGGGATTTAGGTTCCCGTGGCCGCAAGGCCGTGCAGGTTCGATTCCTGTCGCCCGCACTTGTCGCTTGCGTGGTGCGCCGAGCATCGCCCGATCCGTCGTATCAGGCGGCAGATCCCGTCAACGCGTTCGAGCCCGCCTGCCGGAGCACGCGCGAGCCGACGACCGGCGCGAAGCGCGACTGGAAGAACCGCAGGTACTTCGGTTCGTGCGTGAACTTCAGGCCGACCACCGACTCGGCGTTGTGCATCAGCGCGATGACCGACTCGGCGGTCACGTCCATGTGCGCCTGCGTGTAGACCCGACGCGGGATGGTGAGCCGGACCAGTTCGAGGCTGGGGAAGATGTTCTCGCCGGTGTCGGGGTCACGCCCGGCGGAGACCGCGCCGCGCTCCATCGCGCGCACGCCGGACTCGACGTACAACGCCGCGGCCAGCGCCTGCGAGGGGAACTGCTCGCGCGGGACGTGCGGCAGCATCTTCGCCGCGTTGAGGAAGACGCCGTGCCCGCCGATGGGGCGGACGATTGGCACGCCCGCTTCGAGCAGGCGGTTGCCGAGGTACTCGACCTGCCCGACACGGGCGCGGATGTGGTCCTGCTGGACCGATTCCTCGATGCCGATGGCCATGGCCTCCATGTCGCGCCCGGCCAGCCCGCCGTAGGTGTGCAGGCCCTCGAAGAGCACGACCTGGTTGCGGGCCTCCTCGGCCAGTTCGTCGTCGTTGAGGGCGAGGAACCCGCCGATGTTCACCAGGCAGTCCTTCTTGGCGGAGTTGGTGCAGCCGTCGGTGTACGAGCAGATCTCGCGGAGGATCTCAGGGATCGAGCGGTGCTGCTGGCACGGCTCGCGCTGCTGGATGAAGTACGCGTTCTCGACCGCGCGGGTCGCGTCGAGGAAGATGCGCACGCCGTGCCGACGGCAGAGCGCCGACACCTCGCGCAGGTTCGCCAGACTCACCGGCTGCCCGCCGGCCATGTTCACGTTCATCTGGAGGCAGACGTAGGCGATCCGCGCCGCGCCGACGCGCTCGATGAGCGCGGCGAGTTTGGCCGTGTCGACGTTGCCCTTGAAGGGGCTCTGGTCGTCGGGGTCGTGGGCCGCGTCGCAGATCACGTCCACGAACCGGCCGCCGGCCAGTTCCTGGTGGGCCTTGGTGGTCGTGAAGTACATGTTCCCCGCGACGACGTCGCCGGGCTTGATGCACAGGCGGCTGAGCAGGTGCTCGGCCCCGCGTCCCTGGTGCGTGGGGATGAGGTGGGTGTAGCCGTAGTACCGGCGCACGACCTCCTCGAGGTGGTAGAAGTTCTCGCTCCCGGCATACGCCTCGTCGCCGAGCATCATGCCGGCCCACTGGCGGTCGCTCATCGCCGACGTGCCCGAGTCGGTGAGCAGGTCGATGTACACGTCGCGGCTGCGCAGCAGGAAGGTGTTGAACCCGGCCTCGGCGATGGCCTGCTCGCGCTCGTCCCGCGTGGTCATGCGGAGCGGCTCGACCATCTTGAT
>CAZDYM010000038.1:0-12890 GCA_964509325.1 uncultured Phycisphaeraceae bacterium | reverse complement strand
TCGGCATCCGCATGGCCATCGGTGCCAAGCCGCGCCATGTGCTGACGCAGTTCCTGGCCGAGGCGGTGGTGATGTGCGTGCTGGGTGGCGCCGTGGGCGTGCTGCTGGCCGCGGCCGGCGTCTACGCCGTCAACAACGCGGGCGCGGCCGGCAGCTTCAGGATGACGCTGTCGGCCACGCATGTGTTCATCGCGGTGCTGTTTTCCACCGGCGTGGGCCTGTTCTTCGGCTGGTTGCGGCTGCACCATGGGGGCCTCGGCCCGGCGGTGCTGGCCCACGCGCTGCGCACCGCCTTCGTCGGGCTGACCGCCGGGCGCGGCGCCGACAGGCTCCCCGCCCGCAGCGTCGACGCCGTCGTCCGTGCCGTCCACGCGGCATCGGGCGAGGCCAAGCGGTTCGAGTGGCCCCACGGCGTGCTCGTCCGCGTCGAGCGAGGGACCGTCACCATGACGGGGTCCTGAACGCGTGTGCCGCGGCTTCCGAGGTCGGGCTATCGCCGGCGCCGCCGCCCGCCGCCCTCGGCCGGCTTCTCGTCCGCTTTCTTCTCATCGGGCTTGAGCGTGAAGGGCTCGGGCGAGGTCTCGGGCTCGTTGGTGACCGTCCAGGGCTTGCCGTTGTGCAGGTACATCTTCTGCTGCTCCGGCAGCGTCAGCGGGCGGGCGCCCAGGCGCCCGAACACGCTGGTCTGGTGGCCCGACTCGTCCACGGCGCGGTCACGGTCCAGGCCCTTGCTGATCGCCAGCGCCGGCCCGTGGGTGTGACGCCACGCCACCAACGACGGGCTCAACGGCGGGATGAACCCGCGGAACTGCGCCGTCGTGTTCGGGCCCATGAGCTGCGCGATCTTCAGCCCGCCCTTCCCGTCGGCGATGTACGCGTACATCGAGGCGTTGGTCATCCCGACCTTCACGTCGCGCGTGTCCGTCAACCGGCCGTCGGCGGTGTACTGCACGCCGAGGGTGGGCGCGGCGGGCTTGGTCACGTCCACGATCGCCAGCCCCGCGCTGCCGCATGCCACGTACGCGTACGTCCGGGCCACGTAGAGCCGATGCTTCTCGCCGGGCAGATCGACGCGCCCCGCGAGCGTCGGGTTCGACGGGTCGGTGATGTCGAAGGTCTTCAGCCCGTCGGCGTCGCTCACGAACGCGTACCGGAACTGCACCTGCACGCACTGCGGGCTCTTGAGGTCGCCCGAGCCGAACACCCCCACGAGTCGCGGGTCCGTCGGGTCGTCGATGTCGATCACCACCAAGCCGCGCGGGCTGGTGGCGTACACCCGCGTGCCGGCCACGCACAGGTGCGTCATCCCCGTCAGCACGCCGTCGGGGTTGAACGCCGTCGCGCCGTTCTTGAACGTGGTCCGTTCGAGGAAGTTGTTCTCCGGGTCCCCGTCCAGCAGCGTGCCGGCGAAGGTGGTGATGAGCCCCTCGACCGCGTCCCCGATGTACAGGTACGCGTACGAGGCGTGGATCTTCTGCTCCTGGTTCACGTGCCACGGCTGCGGGTCGTCGAGCCCGATCGCCCGCGGCTTGCTCGGGTCGCTCGACATCCGCGTCCGCGCCGGGTCCACCCCCAGCGTGGTGGGGGAGGCGATCGCCACGCAGTTCTCCGTGTCGAACCCCAGCCGCTGACCCAGGGGCGAAACCGGCGCGGTCACGATCCGTTCCGAGAACCCCTTGTGGTCGATCGCCTGCACGTCGAACACGTAGAAGCCCGCCTTGCCCCGTGCGGCGTAGAGGTACTCGCCCCGCAGCTGCACGTCCAGAATCTCCGCGCCGTTGAACCACCCGAAGGCCCCCTTGCCGTCGTGGTGGTACGCGGTCTTGAGTTCCCGCTTGTCCTCCTCGACGAACTTCCTGTACTCATCGGGCCACGCCAGGCTGTGGAAGTACGAGCCGAACACCGCCTGCGGCTCGTCGTGCTCGGTCACCACCACGCCCTCCAGGCCGCTCGAGCCCTGGGCCACGTAGACGAAGCGGCCCAGGAAGTTGGTCATGTTGGTCCCGTGCAGCAGCAGCTGGGCCATCCACGCGTTGTTGTCCCCGTCGCGTGAGGCGTGGCAGTCGGTGCACATCTTGGTGGTGCCGCGCCCGCCGGTGGCGTGCGGGAAGTGCGGGTTGAACGCCTGCCCGCTGAACCCCTCGCCCGAGACGGTCTGCTGCTGTGAATAGATCCACTCGCGCAGCAGGTTCTGGCTGCTCACGATCACCGCGGACGAGGAACGCACCGGAACGATCTTCCCGCCCTTCACCGACGAATCACGCCCCAGCTGGTACGTGTCGTCCCGCAGCACCTGGAAGTTGTACCGCGTGTAGTTCCGCGTGTACTTGTTCTCGTTGTGCAGCATCGGCGTCCGCTCGTTGGCCAGCATCGGCAGGTGGCACCCGGCGCAGCTCGTCATCCACGACGTGTGGCACGTGAAGCACTCCATCTTGTCCATCGAGTGCGCCAGTTTGCCCTCGCCCTTGGGTCCGTCCTCCTTCGGCGCGTCGCCCCAGCGGACCTGCCCGCTGGACTCGTCCCGGAACACCGTCTTGGCGTACCGGCTCTTCCGGGCCAAGTCCGGGTTCGCCTTCGACCACGCGCTGTCCGGGTCGATGGTGTCGATGGTCTGCACCACCTCCCACTCCAGTTTCGGATCCACCGCCGACCGCTGGATCAACTTCCCGCCCTTCCACTCGAACCGGCGCTTCCCGAACACCCGCGTCCGCGACAGGTCGGTCCCCACCACCTCGCCCTTCTCGTTCCGCGCCGCCGCGGGGCCGCTCGTCCGCAGCGTCGCCCGGCTGTTGTAATCCCCGTGGCAGTCCTGGCAGCGGATCTCCACCGCGTTCCGCACCTCGCCGTACAGCTTCCCGTTCCCGTGCATGTCCTGCTTGAAGTGGCAGTCGATGCAGTGCATCCCGGCGTCGAGGTGGATGTCCGCCAGGTGAACCGCCTTTGTCCACTTGTCCGGGTCGTTCGGATCGATCACGTTCCCGCGTGCGTCCAGCAGGTTGCCGCGCAGGTCCTTCTTGTGGACCGCCCGGAACATCCACCCGTGACCGTGGAAATCGGCGAACTGGTTGTGCGTCAGCTTGGCGTTGAACTCGTCGCTCCCGGTCTTCTCCAGGAATCCGACCCCCGCCGCCTCACCCTTGTGGTTCACCGCCGACGGGTACAGGTTGCCCCACAGCCCGCGCATCGCGGCGTCGTCCGGGTTCTTCCGCAGGCTTTCCCAGCGCTGCTCCGCCGTGGGCCTGGCGGTCTTGTTCGGGTACATCCATTCCCCGTCGGACTCCAGGTCCCACCACATGTACCCGGTGTACGTGTTCGCGTACGACGTGCCGGGGTGGATGTGGCACACGATGCACTGGCTGGTCGGGATCGCGTTGGTGAGCACGTGCTTCACCGGGTGCCCGGACTGGTTCTTCGGGATGGTCGGATCGACCGTCGCCGAGTGACCCATGTTCCCCATCGCCGCCAGTTCCTTGCCGGAGTTCTTCACGCTGCGGTCGTTGGCGTACGGCGTGTGGCACGCCGTGCAGCCCGAATGACGGAAATCACCCGGGTGGTCGTTCGTGCCCACGAACTGCAGGATCGGGTCGAGCAGCCGCGTCTTCTGCAGACCCAGCATCACCGGGTCGGTCCGGATCTTCGTGCCCAGCCCCCGCGGCGACAGGCCCTTGTCCGCCTTCCCGCTCTCCGCCAGAGGGTTCGGGATCCCGATCACCCCGGGCTCCTCGTTCGGAACCGCCCCGCCCGGCACGGGCAGCTTGGTCCCACGCTCGAACACGCGCAGCACGTTGCCCGGCTGCGTGATCGCCCACACCGGCAGCGGCTGCAGGAACGGGATCACCCCGTCCCGCTTCATCTCGTCCTCCGTCGGCTTGCGGACCTTCTGAATCCCGTTCGCGTCCGCCTCGACCACCCCCTGCAGCCGCTGCGGCAGCCCGAACGCCGAGTACGACTCCCCGTACACCGGGATCTTGTTCGGGATGCTCCCGTTGTTGTACAGCGCCGCGCCCCACAGCTGCGCCCCGTGCGCCATCATCGAATGACCCACGTTGGCGACCTCGGCCGCGTGGCACTTCCCGCACGCCCAGTCCGCGACCCGCAGATCACCCGGGTTGATGAACCGGATGAACTCCGGCGATTCCTGGTTCAGAAGCGCCGAGGTCGCCTCCGGGTTCCGCGAGCCGTGCAGCGTCCCGAGCGCGCCCCCGTGCCCGCCTTCGTCGTGATTCCCCTCGCCGTGCCCGCCCCCGGCGTGCCCCTCGTGATGATGATCCCCGTACTTGATCGTGGGCGAGCCGTACCACGCCTGCGGGTTCCGCGGCTGCACGTGCGCCTTCATCAGCGCCGCCAGGTACGCGGGGTCCGTGATCGCCGTGCCGGGCACGCCCGGCCTGCCCGGCTTGTCCATCGTCGACATCACCGCCCCGTCGCCCCCGTGGCAGTCCACACAGCCGATCACCGGGTTCGCGGCGTTGGGGTGCGCGTTGTAGTGGTCCGTCTCCCCGTGGCACGAGATGCACCCCGCCGACGCCGCCAGAGCCGCCGCCTTGTCCGCGTGCTTCACCTCGCCCGCCCGCGGCGCCATCCGCGACGCCAGTTCGACCTTGGCCTTCTCCGGGTCGGCCATCGAACGCCGGAACTCCAGGTCCCAGGGCTCGGCCCCGCGCCAGTACTTCGCGTGCTCGCACGCGACCAGCGCGCCGACGACGCCCACCAATCCCAACGCGATCTTGTAACGGGTTGCGAGCATGTTCCTCATCCGAACTGGTGCATGGTCCGTGGTCCCCGAGGCCGACCTCAATACGTCAGCGTCAAGCCGAAGAAAACCTGGTGCAGCGTCCGACCGCTCTCGTAGATGTCCTGGAAGCCCTCGTCGGGGAAGAACAGGCTGCCACCCGCCGTGAAGATCACGTTGTTGTTCAGGAACGGGCGGTACTGCAAGGACAGGTTGATCTCGCGCCCGAGGTACGGGTCGATGTCGTTCTGGTTCAGCGCGTACTCCAGCGTCTCGGTCTCGGCCAGCCAGATCCAGTTCGCGTTGAAACTGGCGCGGAGCTTCGGCGTGATCTCCGCGTCGAACCCCGTGTTGGCCAGGATCGTCCCCGGGTTCACGAAGTTCGACTGCCCCTCGGTCTTGCTGGAACGCAGGTGGTTGAAGAACGTGCCCGGGTTGGTCAGGCGCACGCCCGCCAGCCCCAGCGCGTTGCTCTGGAAGTAGCCCGAAGGCCCGCCCGCGAACACCGGGTTGTCGATGATCCCGTCGAACCCGGAGCCGGTGTCGTCGGTCGGGTCGTCATCGCCAGAGGCGTACAGGAACGCCGCCTTGGGCCGCAGCCAGTCGAAGTCCGCGCTGAGCTCCAACGCGCCGAAATACGCGCTGATGTCGACTTCCCGGCCCGCCAGCGGGTTCCCGTCGTCGTTCCCCGCGGCGTAGTAGAACGCGTGCGTGATGTTCAGCCGGTCGATGTGCCCGTCGCCCGTCCAACCGAAGTAGTACGCGTCGATGGAGTGCTCGTTCGCCGAGCCGATCAGGTCCGGCCTCACGATGAACCCGTTGTCATCGACACGCGAGTCCGACTGGTCGTGGTTCCAGTGAAAACTGAACTGCGTCGTGTACCCCAGCCAGATGAAGTCCTGGATGTAGAAGTTCGCGATCAGCACCTGCTGGTCGCGCCAGTCGAACTCGTTCAGGCCCGAGTTCGTGTCCTTCTCCACCTGGTTGAAAAACGCCAGGTTGTACTGGTACTTGTTCGAGCCGGCGTTCCCGAAGAACCGGATGCCGTCCGACACGTCGTTGAACAGGAACCCCTTGAAGTCCGATGAGAACAGTTGACGCCCGATCTGCACCGCCGCGATATCGAAGTACGGCGAGGTGTCCCCCAGGTGATACTCGAAGAACGCCGTCTGCAGCGCCGCGTGCTTGTCCGTCCGCGTCGTGTCCCGGCGCGGGTTGATGTTCGTCGCGTTGTTCTCCTGCAGGTCCAGGTAGTTGATGTTGTACGCCCCGGTGATGTTCAGGCGCCAGTCCACCGGCCTGAACGCCGCGTACCCCTTGAACATGTCGAACACCGTCAGGAACGTCTGGTTCACGAACGTGAACCGCCCCGATCCGAAGTTCTCGATCGAGTTCGGATTCGCCGCCGAAACCCCCGAGGGCACCGGCAGCCGACCGAACTTGGCGAACGTGTCCGACACAAACGTCAGGTTCAGGAAGATGTCCTCCCCGATGATCGGGTAATCCCCCTTCAGCACGTTCCGGTCATACGGGTTCAGCGGGTGCCCCAGCGTGTAGGGCGAATCCCCGCCCGACGCGTTCATCAGGATCGAATCCGACGGCGCCACCCGGTTGTACCGGTTCCACGTCGGCCAGCCGATCCGCCACCGATCCGGCACCGAGATCGTCTCCCGAGGCAACAGGCCACCGCCCCCCGCGCCCCCGTCGCCCTTCTCGCCGCCGATCGGCGGCCAGGTGCTGTCCCCCGCGTACCCCTGCACATCCGCAGGCGGCAAGTCCAGCGGCTCGGCCGGCAGCATCGGCTTCTCCGCGGTCCCCTCCCCATCTTGCTTCCGCTCACCTTCCTTTGCCCCCTCCTTCGCCCCCTCGTTCGCCCCCTCCTTGGGGCCCTCGTTCGCCGCTTCGGGCTTCGCTCCGCCCACGCCGCCGCCCGCGGTCGCCGCGCCCTCACCATCGGCCTTCGGCGTCTCCTTCTTCTCGGGCCCGCTCGGCGCCGGCGCCGACGACGGCTCACGCCGCGGCGGCGGACGGTCCGCGTACGAGAACTCCGCGCCCGCCAGCACCGCAACCGCGGCGCCCGCCACCGCAACCAGCCCACGCACGTTCACACGCGAACGATGATGCACAAGACCCTCCACGCACGAGGTGAGTGTCGATGCGTCGCCCCTCGAACCTAAACCGGATCGCGCCGCAACGCAACGCGCGGCCATCACCAAGGACACGCACGCCCTCGATTGATTCCCAGTCTCAACCCGCAGCCCATGCGATCGCGCCACCGCCTCTCACCCCGCGCGGGAGCGCGGCGCCCGCGTCGGCGCCGGCGCGACACTCGCTGGACGCTCTTCGTTCCTCCGTCCCGCGGATCGCGCTTGACGGGCCGCCCGGCATCGATCACGCTCCACCGGCCCAGCGCGGGACGCCATCCGCCCGCGCCGTCTCGCCATTCACGGAGGTCGATCGTGCGCACGCCGCGTCCCACACCCCGCTCCGTCACCACCCCCGCCCCGCGCCCCTCACGCGCCCCGCGCTTCGAGCCCCTCGAAGCCCGTGAACTCCTCAGCGCCCTGCCCGACCCCGCCGTCGCCCTCTCCCTCAACGAGATCAAGGGCGTCTTCTCCGCCTGCATCGCCCGCGCCACCCAACTCGGCGTCAACGCCACCATCTCGCTCGTCGACCGCGAGGGCAACATCCTCGGCGCCGTCCGGATGACCGACCCCGCCCTCCGGGCCGACACCGCTCAATCCACGATCGTTGGCGGCGGCATCGGCGGCCTCGAAGGCGTCTCCCTCCCATCCTCCATCTTCGCCACTTCGAAGGCCGGCACCGCCGCCTTCCTCTCCACGTCAGGCAACGCCTTCTCCACACGCACCGCCGGATTCATCATCCAGCAGAACTTCCCGGGCGGCGCGAGAAACCAACCCTCCGGCCCGCTCTTCGGCGTCCAGCTCTCCTCGCTCCCCACCTCTGACCTCAACCGCCTCCCCATCGGTCTCGCCGCTGACCCCGGCGGCCTCCCCCTCTACCGAGGCACCATCCCCGTCGCCGGCGTCGGCGTCGAACTCGACGGCGTCTACAGCGCCCCCGCCAGCCGCCTCGGATCCCAGCCCACCGACGAAGAGCGCATCGCCGCCGCCGCACTTTCCGCCTTCCCGCCTCCCAGCAATATCCGCGCCAACAACATCCTGGTCGGCGGCATCCGCTTCGCCTTCCTCGAGGCCGGCATCCCTTCCGCCGCCGAACTCGGCACCCTCCCCGATTTCGACGCCCTCGTCGCCGCCAACCGCCTCACCGTCCTCTCCCAGCCCGCCGTCTCGCCCGCCACACGCTTCACCTCACGATCCCTCGGCTCGATCCCCGGCGACACCGTCTTCGGTTTCCAGCAGAACTATGTCGAAACCTTCGCCGTCCGAGGCGGCGCGGCGGGAACGGAGACGGCCTTCACCGTCCAACCCACCAGCGATCTGGTCCGCCGACTCAACGCCGTGAACATCGGCACCGGCGCCACCACCTTCATCGCCGAACTCTCCGGCGCCGCCGCCGGCCAGCTCCCCGTCGGACACCGCGCCTCGGCCGCCGCCGTCGACGACCGCGCCACCGCCGACACCGCCGACGACCGCCTCTACCTCTCCAACCAGGAAACCGCCGCCGTCCACGCCTTCAGCCTCGTCACCGGAGCCCCTCTCTCCGCCACCAGCACCACCCCCGCCACGCCGCTCCGCGACGCTTTGGTCATCCCCTCCGGCGGCAGCACCTTCCTCGTCGGCATCAGCACGGCCAACGGCAACCTCGTCCGCATCGACACGGCTCAACTCGGAAGCGGGGGGGCCGCCGTTGTCAACCTCACCCCCATCGGCCCGGACACCATCGATTCCTTCACCAGCGGCGAGGCGGGGCTCTTCGCCGTCCGCGCCGGCCCCGTCGGCATCACCACCGCCAAACGCGAACTCATCCGCGTCAACCTCGACGCTTCGGGCTCCACCCTCATCGCCGACATCTCCAACAACGGCCCGAACGAAGGCGCCGTCAGCCAGCCCATCCCCGTCCTCGTGTACGACAACGCCGGAACCGTCGGCGCCACCGCCGACGACACCCTCATCGCCCAGAACTCAACCCGCGGCACCCAGTTCCGCATGAACGTCGCCAGCGCCGCCATCGCCGCGCCGCAGGTCGAGATCGTCAACCCACGATTCGTCCTCACCTCGGGACGCGCCGGCACCGCGGGGGCCGGGGGCGTCACCACCATCGTCGGTGTCTCGGACCCCTACGGCGGATCGGGCGGCGGCGCCCAACTCAAACGCATCACCGTCAGCGACGTCACCAACCCCAACAACCTCACCTCCCTCACCGCCGTCGACACCACCGCCCTCACCCGCGCCGGCGTCAACGACGCCGGAACCCCCGTCCTCACCGCCGCCGAAGTCCAGACCATCCTCACCCAGGCCCACACCGAGAACGCCCGCCTCCGCGCCGCCATCCGCCGCGACAGGCCCCAGGTCTCCCAGGTCACCGTCAGCGTCTGCGACGTCAAGGGCAACCTCCTCGGCGTGTTCCGCACCCCCGACGCCCCCGTCTTCGGCTTCGATGTCTCGCTGCAGAAGGCACGCAGCGCCATGTTCTTCTCACGCCCGGACGCCGGCGCCATCCTCGATACCGCCGACAACGGCGTCTACGCCCGCTACGCCAACGCCACGCGCGCTCAGGGCGTCCCCCTCAACGGCACCATCGCCATCGCCGAGCGAACCATCGGCTTCATCGCCCGACCCACGCTCCCCGACGGCATCCCCAACTCCGGCCCGGGCGGACTCTCCGCGCTCGCACCAGACCAGTTCTCCCCCTTCAACACCGGCCTGCAGACCCAACTCATCCTCCCCAACGTCTTCAGGTACGCCTTCGAGTTCCTCTCCGTCCCGGAGGCCGACGCCCTCCGCCTCTTCAACCGAGACCTCATCGGCGGCGGGAACGTCACCACCCCCGCCTTCCCACTCCAGAACGGCCTGCAGATCTTCCCCGGCGCCGTCCCGCTCTACAAGAACGGCCAACTCGTCGGCGCGGTCGGGGTCTCCGGCGACGGCATCGAACAGGACGACTCCATCGCCTTCAACGGCGCCCGAGGTTTCCAGCAGTTCGGCCCCAACGTCAAACGCGCCGACAAAGTCAAAATCACCCAGAAACTCCGCCTCCCCTACATCAAACTCCCCCGCAAGCCCTCCGGCGGGTTCTGAAGCCGTCCACCTCCGCACCCCCTCCATCAACACCCCGGACCTGGTCCAGTTCCTCGCCGCCTTCGGCACGCCGTGCCCGTCGCAAGCCCCACGCGCGCTGCACACGTGACGGCTCGCGGAGCCAGACGCCAAGGCCGCGCTGCGTGCAGCAGCGTCACCCCGGCGACCTCCGGTCGGCAACGCCGAACAGCACCCTCGCCGCCGCGGCCAGCGCGCGACACCTCCACGCGCCGCCCGCGCCCGCGCCGGGCCCCGCAAGCCGCCCAACCCCTCCCCTTTTCGCTTTTCACGGTTCGCCTTGGCCCCAGCCCGGGCTCTGCGCCTGGTGCTCTGACGCCGCCCGCGGCTCTCACCTCGCCACCGCCCGCACCACGTACACCGCCGCGTACAGCCCCGCCACCGCCTCGCGCTCCACCACCTTCGGCGGATACGCCGGGTTCAGTGGCTGCAACCGGATCCGCGTGCAAGGCGACACGCCGTTCGCGCCATCCCCTTGCCCATCCTCACGCGCTCGGACGCCCGCTCCGGACGAGAGCGCGGGGGCGCCGGCGTCCCCCTCGAAATACACCCGCTTGAACGTCGTCTCCTCGTTCCGCTCGAACCGCACGAAGCAGTCGCTCCCCTCCACCGTCGGCGCCGACGGGCTGAACACCACGATGTCCCCCTCGCGGTACACCGGCTCCATCGAGTCGCCCACCACCCGCGCCGCGAACGCGTCCGCGTCATAGACATCCGGCACGCTCACGTACTCGTCCGCCACCCGCGCCGGATACCCCAGGTCCGTGAACTCCCGCGGGTACCCCGCCGCCACCTTGTTCACGACCGGCACCTGCATCGGCAACGCCCCCAGCAGCGCCAGGTTCCCGCCCACGTCGCTCCCGCCCTCTCCCTGCAGCGACTTCACCAGCCGCTCCAACTCCCCGCTCTTGAACACCTGGTCCACCCCCTCGCGGCGCAGCAACTCCGCCAACCGCCGCCCCGCGCGCGTCTGATCCTCCAGCGTCCGCACGTGCTCCCTCACCGGCGGGGGCGTCGCCTTCCAGACCCCCGCCAGCACCAGCGTCCCTTCCTCCAACTCGAGCGCCTTCTCGAGCCGGCGCAGCATCGCCTCCGAGGGCACGCTCTCCCGTGAGTCGTTCTCCAGCGACGACAAGTACCCCTTCGTGCACCCCGCGCGCTGCGCCACCGCCTGCAGCGTCAGCCGCAGCGCCTTGCGTCGTTCGTGAATTGTTTGCCCAAGGTTGCGCATCAGCAGGCGGGAAATCAGGGCACCAGAAGCCCCCAGGGTGGACACGAAACCGAGCGCCTTCGGAAATCTTCACCGCAGTGACCGGCGGCGCGCGCTTTCTTCTGGCGATACCGTACAAACTCCTTGCATCGAGTCAAGCGATAGGCATACTCTACGCATAGTTTTCTGTTGAGCAAACTTTGTCACCCGAACACCGCTCAATCACCAAACAAACGCCCCGGCTGCCCCAACAACCCACCAGCCATCCCCGCCCCAAGCCCTCGGAGATCCGCTGTCTCGTCGCCTTCCCGCCAAGGAGCACCCAATGACCGCCCTCCCTGCCAACCTCAGAGTACCCCATCCGAATCGCGCTCAGACTCACAGCCCCAATCTCAACCCCAACCTCACGCTCGTTGGCACCGACCCTTCACCCCGTTCCCAGCGCCTCACCGCCCGCACCGCCGACCCCGCGGCCGTCACCGACCTCCGCCGCAAACGCTCCCGCGACGAAACCGACCGCCTCCTCCACCTCGCCCAGTGGCTCCCCGCCCCGGAAAGGGCCCTCATCGAAGCCGTGTTCCGAGACCATCGCACCTGCGTCGAAGCCGGCGCGCTCGTGAGTCAGACGCCGCGGCAGGTCCGCAAGCGTCTCCGCGCCCTGGTGGCCCGTCTGACCGACCCGCCCTTCGAACTGGTCGTGCGCTCCCGCGACCGCTGGCCCGTGATGCGCCGCCGCATCGGCTCGACCGTGTTCCTGCAAGGACGAACCCAGCGCGAAGCCGCCGCTCACCTCCAACTCAGCCACCACACCGTGCGCTCGGAAGTCTAGCTCATCCGCGCCCTCGCCAACGACCCCATCGCTCGGCGGGCCAGCGCCTCAGAACCCCGGCCCTGACGCGGCGGCCTCATCCCGGGTTCGCGCGTCGGACCGCGGGGTTCATCGGGCCGCCCACCCGCACCTGCACCCCGCCACGCCCCCATGCACCTCACCCTCACAATCCCCCCGCCGAAGCCCGCGCCGCCCACCCGCGCCGCCTGCCGCGCCGCCGTCATCCTCGGCGTCACCCTCCCCGATCTCGATCAACACCCCACCCCACCCGCCCTCAGCCTCAGCCTCGAACCCGCCACCCGACTCCTCATCACCGGAGCCAGCGGCACCGGCAAAACCCATCTCCTGAACACCCTCGAACGAGCCCTCCGCGCGCGACGTGCCCGCGTCATCCGCCCCGCGCCCCCTTCCGTCCCGCCCCACGCCGCCCACCGCTCCGTGCTCGACGCCGTGCTGAACACCCCGGCCACCACCCCCGCGAAGCTCGACCACGCCATGCGGAGCCTCGCCTCGGTCGGCCTCGCCGAGGCGCACATCATGGCCCGCCGAGTCCGCGAGCTCTCCGCCGGCCAGCTCGAACGCCTCCGCCTCGCCCAAGCCCTCACCGTGCCGGTCCCCGACCGTCGGGGAGTGGGTTCGTCTGCTCCGCCGCCCGCGTTCCTGCTCCTCGACGAGTTCGGCGGCACCCTCGACGACGACACCCTCCGCGCGCTGGCACGCCTCCTGCGGCGTCACCTCGAAGCACGCCCCGATCTCGCCCTCATCCTCGCCACCCACCGCAAGGCCATCGTGGCGCGCGAACTCGCCCCCACGCATCACTTGAACCTCGACGCCCCACGCCGCCCCGCCCCGCCCCCCGTCGCGCCCCCCGTCGCGCCA
>CAZDYM010000037.1:2372-13200 GCA_964509325.1 uncultured Phycisphaeraceae bacterium | reverse complement strand
GTTCGAACTCGCCGAAGCCTACCACGAGAACTACGACGCCAACATGAAACAGGAGGCGATCTACAACTATCAGAAGGCGATCGAGATGAAGCCCGAGTACGTCGAGGCGCATTACAAACTCGCCTCGATACACCGCGTGAAGTCGAACTACGACGAGGCGGTGAAGGAATACAACAAGGTCATCGACCTCGACCCGAACGGCCCCTTCTCGAAGGACGCGCGGCGCTCGCTCGTCCACATCGAGAAGTCGCGTGACGTCGGCTGAACGGACGGTGCCCCGCGTGAGCGCCATTCCCGCCCCGTTCCGCCGATCGCCGGAAACCCCGGCGGTGCCGACGCGCGAAGGGGCCCCGGCGGCGCAGCGCGGCGATGCCGCTCCGCACCGTTCCGGGAGGGGCGTCACGCCCCCGCCGTGGCCATGTCCGGCACGATCGTGAACACACGGTCCAGCCGCGCGATCTCGAAGATCGAACGCACCTTGTCCTGCATGCCGCACAGCACCAGTTTCGTCGAGGTCTTCCGCGCGATCTGCATCGCCTCCACCAGCGTCGCGACGCCCGATGAATCCATGTACGGCACCTTCCCCAGGTCCACGATCATCCGCTGGGGCTTCCCCTCCAGCACCTTCCGCAGGTGGCTCTGGAACTCCCGCGAGCAGTTGAGATCGACGTCCCCCACGGGGCCGACAACCACCACGCTCCCTTTGATCTCGATGGTCACTTGCAACGCCATGATCCTCAGCCCTTGCCTTTCACGAGCGCGGGCTGGCGCTCGGTGGTCGGTTTGCCCCCCCCAGGGGCGGCGTTCGACGCCGATCCGCTCCCCGACGACGCGCCGGAGGATACGGCCCCCGCCCCGCCCTGGGGCTTGCTCTCCAGCACTTTCGACATGATGAGCCGCATCCCCCCCTGCGCCCCCTCGCGCTTCTCGAACCGCGACGCCGTCATGATCTGCTTGATGATGTGGACCCCGAGGCCCCCCGGACGGATGTCCGCCAGGTCACGGCTCTTGATCAACTCCGGGTCCACCTGACGGGCTTCGTCCTCGATGACGATCCGGATGCCCCCCGCCGTCCCCGCCGTCTGCTCGCAGTGCAAGGGCCAGATCCGCACCCAGATCGGCTTGTCCGGCGCTTCGCCGTAGCCGTGACGGATCACGTTGCACAGCGCCTCGTCCACCGACAGCGCCAGCTGCCCGGAGGTCTGCTCGTCGAACCCGAACCGCCGGGCGATCGACGCCACCGCGTCGCGAGCCCCGCACAGGTACCGCGGCTGGCTCAAAAGCCGCAACTCCACATGCGGCGCCTGTGGCGGGACCTGATCGAGTTCAACCCGTGCGTCAGACATGCGTCGATCGGTGGGGCAGACCGCCCGCGTTCCCCGTTGCTGAATCCCAGGCTCCGCCGAAGAATCCTAGTGGACACGCCCCGCGCACGCCCGGGAGGCCCCTCAGGACCCCGCGGCGCCGCCGGGCTTCTGAAGATCGGCCCACCCTCGCCAACGCTTCATGGCTTCCCCCTGACGCGACGAAGGCAGCGTGTGGTCATACCCGAACGTCTCCCCCGCGTTCATCTCGAACAGCGCCCGCGACGCCATCAGCCGCAGCGCCGGGTCCGAGGATTCCAGGCAGGCCACCAGTTCTCGGGCCTTGCCCCGGTCCCCTTCCCGGGCCGCCCGCGCCACGGCCTTCACCCGTTCCCCCGGGTCGTCGGACGCGAAGTCCGCCCGCTGCTCCGGCAGCGAGCACCCCGTGACCACCAACCCCGCCACCAATCCACCGACAGCACAACGCGCCATGCCGGAATCCTAACCGACGCCCTCACTGAATCTCCAGAACCCGGTTCAGCCGCCCCGTCCCCCCCATCTCCTTCAGACCCGTCAGCACCTTCTTCCCGCGGAGCCCCTTGGCGGCCCCCGCGAACACAAACCGACGGATCGCGCTCTCCCCCGGCCCCAGCGAACTGATCGGCGCCTGCTGGCTCCGCTGCCCCGGCGCCGCCACGAACGACTCCAGCGTCACCGGCCGGGTATCAAGATTCGTCACCAGGATGCTCACCATCAGGTCCGCCATCGTCCCGTCCGGCCCCGGCAGGTAGCGGTAACTCGGCTGCATCTGGATCGTCTCCAGGCCCACCTCGATGGGCAGGTCCAGACGGATCGTCGGGTAACGCCGGTCGCTGGTGATCTCCAGCTCCGCGCGGATCCACCGCTGCCCCGACGCCTCCCCCACGCCCAGCGACGCCGAGAACGGGAACGACCGCGTCTGGCCGGCCTGCAAGACAAACGGGATCACCCGCGGCGACATCTCCCACTCCGCCGGCTCGGCCAGCCGCAGCGCCCCCGACACCGGCTGGTCCCAAGGGTTCTGCACCACCACGCTCAGGGCGTGACGCTCCGCCCGCGCCGGCAAGGACCCGGGCGAAAGGTGAACCCCCGCCCGCAGACGCAGCAGGTTCACGTCCACCCCCTCGATGATCCGCGGCGCCTGCGACAGCTCGATGCGGTGCCGCCCCGATTCATCCGGCACCGACGCCGAGACGTTCCCGAACACGTCCGTCACCGTCACGTCGCCCGACCCGAGGTACCCCGACAGGTGCGCGTCACGCGCCGGCGCGAAGTCGTTCCACGCGATCACCGCCCCGCCCATCGCGCCCTCGCCCTGCGCCAGCAGCGCCGTCACCCCCGGGGCCAGCGGCAGGCGCCCCGCGAACCACCGGCCCGACAGCGCCGAGCACAGCGTCCGCCACGCCACCAGACCCGCCGTCGGAACGGCGCGCAGGGCCTCGCGCTCATCAAACACAAACGGCATCCGCACGCTCGCGCGGTCCAACCCCGCGCTCCACGCCATCGCCCCGCGCCGCGCCAGGTCCTCGGCGCTCTCGCGCTCGCCGAACGTCCCCGCGTCCACCCCCTCGCCCACCAGGTTGGTCCCCCGCCCGCCGACCCCCACTCCCGCGCGTACTCGGGGATCGACGACGCCGGGACCGTCCACGGCGTCACCACCGTCAGCGCGTCCACCCGCCCCCCGCGTGCCGCCTCGATGCTCTGCTCGATCCGCCACGGCGCCGTCATCGTCGCCCGCGGCACCAGGCCCCGGAACCCACGCTCCACGTGAGCGAGGTCCCGCGCCAGCGTCTCGCGCCAGAACGCCCGGTCCGATCCCGTCGGACCCACCTGCCACGCCTTCACGCGCTCCCCGAACCGCGACAGCAGCGACGTCAGCCCCGGCATCCACACGTCCGTCGGGCCCGCGAGCACCACGATCGGATCGTCCGCGTCCGCCCGCGCCTCCCGAGCCAGCGCTTCGGGCGCCCTGCCCAGCACGAACGTGATGTCGTGCCGGCGCTCCACCAACTGGTTCACCACCGCGTCGATCTCCGTCCGCGAGCGCCGGTCCCCTTCTTCCAGTTCCCCAACCCCCACGTGCGACCACACGTTCAGGGACACTGCCCCCACCCCGCACAGGTCGAGCAGTTCCGGGAGCATCGGCACCCGGCGCGTCTCCAGCGTCTCCCCGATCAGCCCCCACCCGCGCCGCGCCGCGCGGTCCAGCGGGCGGCTCGCCCCCACCCACGCGAACTGCGTCGAGCGCTCCGCCGTCAGCCCGCCCGGCCCGAGCACCTCCATCTGCGCCCGGTAGAAGCCGAACGCCGGGAGGATCGGCGACCACGCCAGCGTCCGACCGCCGGTCTCCACCGGCGTGTCCAGCACGTCCACCTCCCGCCCATCGATGTCCGTCACCACCACGCGCACCCGCAGCGACTCCCCCGTCAGGTCCTGCACCCGCAGCCGCAGTTCCGGCCGCTCCGGCGAGACCGTCACCCCCGTCATCGACGCGCTCACCAGTTCCACCCTCGGCACCTGCTCGATCCGCACGTCGTCAAACCACGCCGACCCTGAATAGTCCTGCGGCGTCACCTCGAACGCCCCGGGCTTCTCGTCCGCGCCCCGCATCTGCGCCGGCTGCAGCAACTCGAGATCGATCTGCAGCCACGCCCCTTCCTCGCTCCCTTCCAGCAGCGTCTGCACCTTCACCCATTCGCCGTCCTCGGTCAGCACCGGCTCGCTCACCGCCACCGCCGACGGCCCCTCCACCGGCCTCATCGCCGCGTCCAGAAGCCGCACCTTCACGAACGCCCGCGCGTGCTGCAGCCCCTCGGTCCGCGCGTACGCCGACACCGCGTACCGCCCCCCGGGCATCGCCGGCAGAACCCCGCGGATCAGCGACAGCGCCGTGCTCCCACCCCGCGTCGGCAGACGGACCGATGTCCCGCCCCGATACGACACCGTGTCATCAAACCCCGCCAGGTTCCACGCCGGGAATCCCTCCCGCGGCGCCTCCGGCGGGTTGCTCTGGTTCCGAACCCACTCCCGAGGCACCGGCTCCACGTTCCCCGGCCTCTCCTCGAAGTCCCACAGCCGGACCGTCCGACGCGCCGCGTCCGGCCGCACAAACCCCTCCTCGGCCCGCGCGAGCAACATCCCCGGCCACAGCAGCCCAACCCCGACGCACCCCGCCAACATGGTCCGAATCCGCGCGCGCATGACCACACCCAGTTATCGGCCAGATCCCCCCCATGGCTCTTGGGCGGATCGGGCTTCGCTCGCACCCCCCGGTGCGGTCTCGCCCGTCCGCCGACCCCCCTGCCCGAGGGCCGATAGCATCCAAGACACCCACAGGCCGACGGGAACGAGGGGACTGCTCGGAGTGAATCGCCATGGCCAGCACGCCCAAGCCAATCCCCGATCCCCGAAGCCCCCCCAAGCCGCGGGATTCCGCCGACGCCTCCAAACTCCCCATGCCGGACGAGACGTCCATGGACCTCGCCCTCGGCTCGCTGCCCCTGTCCGCCGGCGACGTCCCCGGCTCGTCCGACGTGGGCCCCGCCGGTCCCGCCCCCGAGCCCGACCGGCGCGCCCTCGACCTGGCCATCGCCAAACTCGCTCTGGACCGGGCTCTGTGCACCGCCGAGGAGATCGAGTTCTGCCAGCTCAAGCAGCGTGAGCGGAAGTACGCCGGTCGATCCCTTGCGGAACTCCTCGTCGAGAGCGAGAGCCTCACCCGCCGACAGATGCTCCGCCTCAAGGACCTTGCCGCCACGGGCCGCGTGGGCTCCAGGCTGCCCGGCTACACGATGCGCGGCAAGCTTGGTGAGGGCGCCACCGCCACGGTTTTCAAGGCCCGCCAGGACAGCCTCGGACGCGACGTCGCCGTCAAGGTCCTCCCGAAGCGCTTCGCCGCCAACCCGAAGTACGTCGAGCAGCTCTACGCCGAGGCACGCATGGCCGCCAGCCTCAACCACCCCAACCTCGTCCAGGCCTACGACGTCGGGTCCCACGGCGACCACCACTACATGGTCATGGAGATCGTTGACGGCGAAACCGTCCACGACCGCATCCTCCGCAAGGGCATGCTCGACGAGGAAGAGACCATCGACATCGCCCTCGCCGTCGCCAAGGCCCTGGCCCACGCCCACGCCAAGGGCCTCGTCCACCGCGACGTCAAGCCGAAGAACATCATCATCACCTCGACGGGTATCCCGAAACTCACCGACCTCGGCCTGGCCCGCTTCACCCAGGACCGCGCCGCCGCCGAGGCTGAAAAAGGCAAGTCCCTCGGCACCCCCTACTACATGAGCCCCGAGCAGGTCCGCGGCGACGTCGACATCGGACCGGCCACCGACTGCTACTCGCTGGGCGCCTCCATGTACTTCATGGTCACGGGCAAGACCGCCTTCGTCGGCGCCGATTCCGACGACATCATGCGCAGGCATGTCGAAGAACCGCTCACCCCGCCCATCCGACACCGCCCCGACCTCACCCCCGGCGTCAGCGACATGATCTGCCGAATGATGGCCAAGAGCCCCCACGACCGCTACGCCTCGTGCGACGAGATCATCGTCGAACTCGAAGCCTGGAAGACCTACCACGCCATGCGGGCCGCCGAGCGCCTCGGCCCCTGAGCCGCTGTCCCCCCCCCGGCCCCCCGGCCCCCCCGCCCCCCAGGGCCTCCGGGCCCCCGGCTTGTTCGAGGCAGGGGCCGAGCCGTTGAAACCGCTCAAAACTCACTTCACTATCCCCACCACTTGGGGCATGTTTCCTTGGTGCGGAACCTGAGGCCAAGCCCGAGCCGCAACGGCAGGGCCGCCTTGTCCCTCCGCCTCCCGTGGCCGCTTGCTCCCGCCCTCCCCCCCTCGCCCTCCCCCCCTCGCCCTTCCCCGCACCGAACCAACCCAGAAGAAAGGAGAACGAACCATGCGACGCCCGGATACTCGCTTGACCCTCGCCCTGTCGGCGGTTGCCGGCTCCTTCACAACCCCCTGTCACGCGACCGACACCCCCGCCTTCGCGTACGTGCCCGGCGCGTACGCCTACGCGGGCAGCCCCGGCCCCGGCGGCGCGGCCTGCGGCGGGTACACCTTCGGATGGGGGTTCATCCCCAACCAGAACATCACCGTCACCGCGCTCGCCGTCGCCGACGCCTTCAACCCGGGGTTCTTCCTCGACCACACCATCCATCTCTGGGACCTCCAGACGCGGCAACTCCTCCGCTCCGTGCTCGCGCCGGCGGGGCCCGAACCCGGCGGATCGCTCGGCGCCAACGAGTACCGCTACTACCCCGTCGCGCCCGTGGAACTCCAGGCCGGGCGAACGTACGTCATCGGGGTCGGCTTCCCCGCCGTCACCAATCCCAACGCCAGCATGGACTACTACTACTCCACCAACCTCGCCACCAGCCGAACCTTCGACCCGCGCATCACCTGGCTCGACGGACGCCTGTCCGGATGCCTCAACACGCTCCCGGGGTCGCTCGGCAGCGGGTCGGGGGGGCAGCAGCCGCTGGGGTCGTGCAACTTCCTCATCGCGCCCCCGCCGCCGCCCCCATGCCTCGGCGACCTCAACGCGGACGGCGCGGTCAACACCTTGGACCTCACGATCATCCTCTCCGCGTTCGGCTCGGTCGTCACCCCGCCCGGCGCCGGGGCCGACCTCAACGCCAGCGGCACCGTGGACACCGCTGACCTGGTCATTTTCCTCGGCCGTTTCGGCGCCACTTGCCCTTGACCCGCGCGCCGCTCCGGCGTGATCGCCACGCCGGGCACGGACGCCGCGATTCCGACGAACCAAAGGTCCCGGCGGCGGGCGATGTTGACACGGGCTCTATGATTGATCGCCGCGCCGCCCGTGCGCGCCGATCCGCCGTGAGCACTGACCCTGGGACACCTCATGACGACCACGACCTCAGCCGAGTCGCCGACCCGCACGGGCTCCGCGCCCGCCGCCGCGCCCGCGATCGACCCCCACGCCGTCACCATCTCGGGCCTGGTCCTCGACCCCGTCTACACCCCGTCCAGCAACGTCGAGTCGCTGCGCTCGCCCGACGCCATCGACAACAACCTCGGCAAGGGGGCCGCCCCGGGCCAATACCCCTACACCCGCGGCCTGTTCCCCCGGGGCTACCGCACCCGACTCTGGACCATGCGCCAGTTCGCCGGCTTCGGCTCCGCTGACGACACCAACAAACGCTTCAAGTACCTCCTCTCCCAGGCCAGGACCAACACCGCCGCCAACACCGGCCTCTCCACCGCCTTCGACCTCCCCACCCTCATGGGACGCGATTCCGACGACCCCCTCGCCACCGGCGAGGTGGGCCGCTGCGGCGTCGCCATCGACACCATCGAGGACATGCACCGCCTCTACGCCGACATCCCGGTTGACAAAGTTACGGTCAGCCAGACCATCAACGGCCCCGCCTGCGTCATCTGGGCCATGTACCTCGCCATGGCCAAGCAGCGCGGCATCAGCTGGAACACCCTCGGCGGCACCCTCCAGAACGACATTCTCAAAGAGTTCCACTCCCAGAACGAGTTCATCTACCCGCCCGAGCCCTCCGTCAAACTCGTCGTCGACACCATCGAGTTCCAGTCCAGGTTCGTCCCCAAGTGGAACTCGGTCAGCATCTCCGGCTACCACATCCGCGAGGCCGGCAGCACCGCCGTCCAGGAACTGGCGTTCACCCTCCGCGACGGCATGGAGTACGTCGAGGCCTGCCTCCTCCGCGGTCTGGACATCGATGAGTTCGCCCCCCGCCTCTCGTTCTTCTTCAACAGCCACAACGAGTTCTTCGAGGAGATCTGCAAGCTCCGCGCCGCCCGCAGAATCTGGGCCCGCGCCATGCGCGAGCGTTACGGCGCCAGGAACGAACGCTCCTGGTTCATGAAGACCCACGTCCAGACCGCCGGCTGCTCCCTCACCGAGCAGCAGCCGCTGAACAACATCGTCCGCGTCGCCTACCAGGCCATGGCCGCGGTCCTGGGCGGCTGCCAGTCCCTCCACACCGACAGCATGGACGAGACCCTCGGCCTCCCCACCGAGCAGGCCGTCACCGTCGCCCTCCGCACCCAGCAGATCCTCGCCCACGAAACCGGCGTCACCCGGGTCACCGACCCCCTCGGCGGCGCCTGGTTCATCGAAGACCTCACCGACCGCATGGAAGCCGGCGCCCTCGAACTCATCGCCGAGATCGACGGCATGGGAACGCCCACGGCAGGGACCGGGGATCAGGCACCCGGCATCAGGTCCGACCCCGCTTCCTCACCCGGTGCCCGGTCCCCGGTCCCGGGTACCTCGCTCCACGCCGCCTACGCCCCGTGGTCCCGCTCCGGCGGCGTGGTGAACGGCATCCACAAGGGCTACTTCCGACGATCCATCGCCGAGGCCTCCTACCGCTTCAGCGAAGAGTGTGAAGCCAAGGACCGCATCATCGTCGGCGTCAACGAGTACGTCGACCCCAACGAGCAACGCGCCATCGACATCCTCGAGATCCCCCACCAGGTCGAGGTCGATCAGAACGACCGCCTCGCCGACTTCAAGAAGAAGCGCGACCAGAAGGCCGTCGACGCCGCGCTCGAAAGGATCCGCGCCACCTGCCAGCGCGGGGACCCGGAAGCCGAGAAAGCCGGCCTCAACAGGCACAACGTCATGCCGGCCCTGGTCGCCGCCGCGGAATCCAACTGCACCCTCGGCGAGATGGTCCAGGCCATGGCGGACGTGTACGGGCGGTACTCGGGGGGGCCGGAGTGGTGAACCCCGGCGCCGCATGCCCCGGCGCCCGGACTGCACGCCATGCCCGATCGGATGTTCTGCCGATCCTGCTGCTACGAACTCACCGGCCTGGAAGACCCGCCGGCCGACCCCTCGTCGCCGCACCCCTGCCCCGAGTGCGGGCGCCCGTTCCGCGCCGACCGGCCCCGCACCTGGCAGAGCCTGCCCCGCTCGCCGCTCATGCAGTTCGTCTTCGGCAAGGGCGGTGCCGCCGTGCTCGCCCTGGTCCTCCTGGCCATCTGCGTCTGGCAGACCTGGCTCCCGCGCCCCGACGCGCTCGACATCTCCCGCCCCGCGGTCCTGCGCACCTGGAGCATGTGGCGCTGGTTCGGCATGCGCTTCGGCTCCGAGCACGCCCGACTCAACCTCCACCCCGTCGAGGTCTCGTACACCGCCGACAAGCCCAGCGCCCTCCGCGGCTACGAGTGGAAAACCGGCGCCACGCTCTGGACCGTCGAGAACCTCGGGCAGGGGCGTGCCCGCGTCACGCTCCTCGAACCCGGCCTGGATCACCGCGTCGTCATCCCCTCCGTCGAGCAGTGCCAGGATTGGCCCGGCAAGCCCTGGCGCTTCCGCCGCGCCAGCCCGCGCCACCGCGTCAGCGCCGGGCCCGCCGTCCTCGAGGGAACCTGGGACACCCTCGTCCCCGCGCTGGCCCGGCATTTCAGCGTCGTGCAGACCCCTGTCGTCACGGACGACCAGCAGACCGATCTGCACGTCATCGACCCCGCCGAGGACTGCGTCCGCAGGGTCTCGATCGACGCCGCCAGGCGGATGGGCTACGACGTCCGCTTCCTGACGCGACCGTGATCTCCACCGCGCCGCCGGGCGACCGCGCCGAGCGCGCCTCACCCCCCGCGCGACGTCTCCCGCAGCAGCCGCAGCGCCTCCCCCGCGCGACCCGCGTCGATCGATTCCTCCGCCAGCGCCACGGCGGGCTCCCATCGCTCGGTCATCCCCGCCACGATCAGCGCCGCCGCGGCGTTGATCACCACGATCCCCCGGGCCGCCCGGACCGGCTCTGACCGATCGCCCCCGATGATCCGCTCGATCAGCGCCGCCGACGCTTCCGCCGAATCCACCACGAACTCCCCGCGCCTCGACCGCGCCACCCCGACCGCCAGGGGGTCGAACGTCAGGGTCTCCACGCGCGGCCCACCGGCGTTCGTGCCCGCGCTCTTCACCCGCGCGATGAACGTTGGGTCGCACGTGGTGATCTCGTCCATCCCGTCCAGCCCGTGCACGACCATCGCCCCGTCGCACCCCAGTTCGACGAGCGCCGACGCCACCAGCGGGGCGTACCGCCCGTCCCACACCCCCAGCAGCTGCCGCCGCGCCCCCGCCGGGTTCGTGAGGGGGCCCAGCAGGTTGAAGACCGTCGGGAAGCCGAGGCTTTTCCGCGGCCCGGCGGCGAACTTCATCGCCGGGTGATGATTGACCGCGAAACTGAAGCACACCCCGGCCCGCTCCAGGCACCGCGCCTGCGCTTCGGGCGAGGCATCGATGTTGACGCCCATCACCGCCAGGACCTCGGCCGACCCGCGCCCCGTCCGCGAGCGCCCGCCGTGCTTCGCCACCCGCACCCGCTCGACCGGCGCGTTGGTCCCGCCGCGAGCCCCCGCGACCACGAGCGCCGCCGCCGTCGAGATGTTGAAGGTCTTGGCCGCCCCGCCGGTGCCGCAGGTGTCCAACAGAGGCGCCCGCGGGTCGTCCGTCACCGCCAG
>CAZDYM010000037.1:0-2362 GCA_964509325.1 uncultured Phycisphaeraceae bacterium | reverse complement strand
TGACATGCCGGCGCATGGCCGACGCCCCGCCGACCAGTTCATCGAGCGTGACGCCCTTGACGGCGAGCAGCGCCAGCATCGCCGCCACCTGCATCTCGTTGGCCCCGCCCGTGAAGATCAACTCGAAGGCGCGGTCCGCCTCCTCTCGTGAAAGAGGCTGGCCGGCGAGGAGATGCTGGAGGATCGGTTGCATGCCCCACAGTATCGGCGAGAAGCGCCGGACCGCTGGGGCGGGCTTCAGCCCAGCGCCCGCAACGCCGCGCACGCCCGGTCGATCATCTCCCGCGTCACGTCCAGGTGCGTCACCATGCGCACCCGCTGCGGCCCGAAGGGCAGGCACCGCACGCCCGCCGACCCGAGGCGTTCGCACACCTGCGCCGCCGTGCCCACCCGCGGCGCGATGTCAAAGATGACGATGTTGGTCTCGGGGGGGAAGGCCATCTGCAGCCCCGCCGTGGCCTGCACCGCCGACGCCAGCATCCGCGCGTGCGCGTGGTCCTCCACCAGCCGCTCGCGGTGGTGATCGAGCGCGTACAGCCCCGCCGCGGCGAGGATGCCCGCCTGGCGCATCGCCCCGCCGAACATCTTGCGGAACCGTTTCGCCCGCGCGATGGTGGGCGCATCGCCGGCGAGCGCCGAGCCCACCGGCGCGCCCAGCCCCTTGCTGAAGCAGCACGCCACCGTATCGAAGTGACGGGCGTACTCGCCGGGCGCGACCCCGCTCGCCGCGCACGCGTTCCAGAGCCGGGCTCCGTCGAGGTGGACCCGCAGCCCCAGCGCCCGGCCCTTCGCCGCCACCCGTGCCAGCTGATCGAGCGGCCACACCGCGCCCCCGCCGCGGTTCTGGGTGTTCTCGATCACCAGCAGGCGCGAGCGCGGCGTGATGGGCGACTCGGGGCGGAACAGGCGCTCGACCTCGCCCACGTCGAACACCCCGCGCTCGCCGCGGGCCTCGCGCGTCATCACGCCCGAGAGCGCCGCCGGCGCCCCGGTTTCGTAGTGGAGGATGTGCGAGTCCTCGTGCGCGATCACCTCGTCGCCCGGCTCGGTGTGGGCGCGGATGGCCGCCTGGTTGGCCATCGTGCCCGAGGGCACGAACAGCGCCGCCTCCTTGCCCAGCAGCGCCGCCACACGCTCCTGCAGCGCGATCACCGTCGGGTCGTCGCCCAGCACGTCGTCGCCGACCTCCGCCTCCAGCATGGCCCGGCGCATCGCCGGCGTCGGGCGCGTGACCGTGTCGGAGCGGAGGTCGATCACCCCGGGCTGTTTCGAGATCGTGGCGCCCATGACCAAGGACGGTACCCGCGCGGCGGGTTCAGGACTGCGACGCCATCGCCGCGGCGATGCGGGCGGCGAGGTCGGCGCCCGCAGAGGCTTCGAGTCTGCTGGCGTTCCAGCCGATCCCCAGCCCCGCGCCGCCGCTTTCCTTGGGGATGACGTGGAAGTGAACATGGAACACCGCCTGGTGGGCGGCGGCGCCGTTGTTCTGCAGCACGTTGTACGCCGACGCCCCGGTCGCCTTCATCACCGCCCGGCAGACCCGCGGCAGCGCCCGCCCCAGCGCCGCCGCCGACTCGTCGGAGAGCTGGTCCAGCGTCGCCGCGGGCTCCTTCGGGATCACCAGCGTGTGCCCGCGGCTGAGCGGGTTGATGTCGAGGAAGGCGAAGACGCGGTCGTCCTCGTAGACCTTGTGGCAGGGGATGTCGCCTCGGATGATCTTGGTGAAGATGGTGTCGGGCATGGAGTGTTACAGGAGCTTGAGGCGATTCGCGAACTCCGCAACCGAGAGCCCAGACTGCGTGATGATCTTGCGAAGTGTGCCTTTCGCAACCTCCCGTCTTTGAGGGACGATGATCATCTGGAAGCCCGGACGCGGATGCACCATGACGATGTGGCTACCACGCTGGTGGTCTCGTCTGGTAGCCGAGACCCTCGAGGATTCGAATCACTTGAGCGCTGCTGACAACCGGAAGCTTGGGCAAGCATGGCATTCTCCCCGCTTGCGAGTTGCCCACACTCACGGCGACAGGTTGTTCACAAAGTACTGAACGCCCTCCGACCAATTTGTAGTCTCAAGCGGCTGGAAGAAGAACAACCCTCACTTCGCGATCGGCGGATGGAACTGGCTCACCATGCTTCCGCGCGGTCTCGATCCACAACTCCATCGCCTCGCGGAGGTTCTTGACGGCCTCCTCTTGCGTTGGGCCGTCGCTGACGCAGCCGGGCAACGATGGAATCTCGGCGATCCAGACGCCATCTTCGTCTTGGTACAGAAGCGCTTGCCGCATGCGTGGATCATAGGACTAACTAGGCGTTCCCCCAACAATGCACAAGGCCCGGCGGCTGGGCCGGGCCTTGCGCG
>CAZDYM010000036.1:10907-13441 GCA_964509325.1 uncultured Phycisphaeraceae bacterium | reverse complement strand
TGGTCGATGAAGGCCTCGCGCGTCGGCGCTTTCGCCGCGGCTTTGGCGAAGGAAGTCTTGGCGGGCCTGGGCTCGGGCGACGCGGCCCTCAAGGCCGCGGTCGTGGCGGCGGCGGACGCCACGGCGGGCGCGGACCTCCCCTCTCCCGAGCACATCAAGGCCATCGCCGACGACCTGCTGGACCCGGCCAACCGCGGCCGCGGCGTGGTGTTCGCCGGCGCGAACCAGCCCGCCTCGGTGCATGCGTTGGCGGCCGCGCTGAACGCGGCGCTCGGGAATGTCGGCAAGACTGTCTCGTACGCGAGGCTCAGCGGCGACGTCGCGCAGTCCTCGTCGGCGTCGATCAGGGCCTTCGTCGAAGGGCTGGACAAGGGCGAGTTCACCGCGGTGGTCATCGTCGGCTCGAACCCCGTGTTCACCGCCCCGGCGGAGTACGACTTGGGCGCCAAGCTCGCCAAGGCCGCCGTCAGCGTGTACGTCGGCGAGGCCGACGAAACCGCGGCGGCGGTGAAGTGGTTCCTCCCGAGGGCCCACTTCCTGGAGGCGTGGGGCGACGCGACGACGTTCGAGGGGCAGTACAGCGTCGTGCAACCGATGATCAAGCCGCTGTTCGGGGCCCACAGCGACCTCGAGGTGCTGGCGGCGATTCTGGGCGACGGCGTGACGGACGGCTACGAGATCGTCCGGCGCGCGTTCGCGGCCCGCAACGGCGGCACGCTCAACGAGAAGGCGTGGCGCAAGGGGCTGCACAACGGGGTGTTCAACACCGAGCCCGTGCTCTCCACGCCCGCGATCAACGGCGCGGGGGCGGCGGCGGCGGTGGCGAAACTCTCCGGCGACGCGGCGCCCGCGTCGGGCTTCGAGCTCGTCTTCGCGCCCTCGCCTCACGTCCTCGACGGACGCCTGGCCAACAACGGCTGGATGCAGGAACTCCCCCACCCGGTCACCAAGGTGACGTGGGACAACCCGGCGCTCATCAGCAAGGCGACGGCGGACAAACTGGGCGTGTCGCCGGACCGTCACCTCGACGACAACAAGTACAACAAGGCCCAGATCATCTCGATCACGGTCGGGGGCAAGACGCTGAACATCCCGGCGTGGGTACAGCCGGGCGTTGCTGAGGACGTGGTGGTGCTGCACGCCGGGTACGGGCGGCGCGTGGGCGGGCGGGTCGCGACCGGGACGGGGTTCGACGTGAACCCGCTGCGTCCGGCCGGTGCGAGCGTGGCCCGCGGCGCTTCGGTGGCGAAGGCCGCCGACGCCGACCTGTACCTCATCGCGTGCACCCAGGACCACTGGACGATGGAGGGGCGCGACATCCTCCGCGAGGTGGACCTCGACGCGTGGAAGAAGCACGGCGACACCGACTATTCCAAGGACCATCGCCAGAAGGACCCGTACGACAACTCGCGCGACCTGAACTTCGCCGGGCTGCTCTCGGGGGCGATGGAGAGCCACGCCCCGGCGAATCTGAACCTGTACCGCCAGGGCAAGGGCCAGCCGCTGCGCGGTCAGGAGCACTACTGGATCAAGACCGACGAAAAGGGCGAGCCGATCCGCGACGCTCGGGGACGCGTGCAGGGCCTGGAGAACAAGTACGGCAAGCGCTACCAGCAGTGGGGGATGACGATCGACCTGACCACCTGCACCGGGTGCTCGGCGTGCATGGTCGCCTGCCAGGCGGAGAACAACATCCCCGTGGTCGGCAAGGACGAAACGGCCAAGGGGAGGGAGATGCACTGGATCCGCGTGGACCGGTACTACGCCAGCGATCCCAAGGACGCTTACGCCTACGCGGGCAGCCCGGACATGGTGGTGCAGCCGGTGGCGTGCGTCCATTGTGAGAACGCCCCGTGCGAAGTCGTTTGCCCCGTCAACGCCACGGTGCACGACCCCAACGGCACCAACAACATGGCGTACAACCGGTGCATCGGCACCAAGTACTGCAGCAACAACTGCCCGTACAAGGTCCGGCGCTTCAACTGGTTCGACTACGGCACCAAGCAGTACAAGGGCGGCTGGGGCCAGGTGGGCGCGCCCCTGGCGGGCAAGGCCCCGATGCCGGAGAACCAGAACTGGATCCCGCCGCGGCTGCGGGCCAAGAACCTCGAGGTGCAGAACCTCCAGAAGAACCCGCACGTGACGGTGCGGTCCCGCGGCGTGATGGAGAAGTGCTCGTACTGCATCCAGCGCATCAACGCCGCCAGCGTCGAGACCAAGATCTCCGACCTCAAGTACATCCCCGACGGGTTCGTGCAGACGGCGTGCCAGCAGGCGTGCCCGACGGGCGCGATCGTCTTCGGGGACATCTACGACTACGAGTCCAACAACGGCGCGGGCAGCGCGGTCTCGCAGACCCGCAACGACCCGCGCTCGTACGGCCTGTTGGCCTATCTGAACACCCGCCCGCGCACCAGCCACATGGTGCGGGTCCGCAACCCGAACCCCAAGATCCGCACCCCGAGGCTCGACCCGTTCGGGCACCACGGGGGCGGCGGGCACGGGGGGGGACAGGGCGGCGGACAGGGCGGCGG
>CAZDYM010000036.1:0-10807 GCA_964509325.1 uncultured Phycisphaeraceae bacterium | reverse complement strand
GGACAGGGCGGCGGACAGGGCGGCGGGCACGGCGACGGGCACGGCTCGGACGCCCACGGCGAGGCCAAGCCGCACGGGCACGTGATGAGTCTGCCCGTGCTGGGCCAGCCTCATGATTCGATCACCTCTTCGACCCTTCTCCGCGCCGGAGCGCACGCATGACGACGCTGCAGCCCGACCAAGCCGTTGCTCTCGGCCTGGCGGCCCATTCTCCCCGTGGTGAATACCACGACCCCTCGACCGTGGACGGGACGCTGATCGATGATCCGTCGCGTCGCGCGCCGCTGGTGCTGGGCAACCGCGACTTCCACTGGGTGACCAACACCATCTGCGGGTGGATCGAGAACAAGACCCCCAAGTGGTGGCCGATCGCGTTCATCATCTCCGCGCACGTGGCCGGGCTGGGCGGCCTGGCGATCCTGTACCTCATCATCACCGGCGTGGGCGTGTGGGGCCTTCAGCGCCCGGTGATGTGGGGCTGGGACATCGTGAACTTCGTGTGGTGGGTCGGCATCGGCCACGCCGGCACGCTGATCTCCGCCATCCTGTGCCTGCTGAAGCAGAAGTGGCGTGTGAGCATCAACCGGTTCGCCGAGGCGATGACGATCTTCGCGGTCATCTGCGCCGGCACCTTCCCGGGCATCCACGTCGGGCGGGTGTGGATGGCGTGGATGCTGTTCCCGCTGCCCAACATGAACTGGATCTGGCCGAACTTCCGCAGCCCGCTGCTGTGGGACGTGTTCGCGGTGGGGACGTACTTCACCGTGTCCCTGCTGTTCTGGTACATGGGGATGATCCCGGACCTGGCGACGATGCGCGACCGCGCGACGGCACGCCGGGACCAGTCCACCACCGTGGGCCCGGTGTGGGCGCCGCACCCGCTGCCCGGGTTCATCGCGAACTTCACCCTCACGCTCCCGCTGAACAGGATCGCGTCGTACGTCTACGGCTTCTTGGCGATGGGCTGGCGGTTCAGCAACCGGCACTGGAACAACTACGAGAAGGCGTACATCCTGCTGGCGGGCGTGAGCACCCCGCTGGTGCTCTCGGTGCACTCGGTGGTGTCGTTCGACTTCGCCGTTTCGATCATCCCCGGGTGGCACACCACGATCTTCCCGCCCTACTTCGTGGCCGGCGCGATCTTCTCGGGGTTCGCGATGGTGCTGACGCTGCTCATCCCGGCGCGGGAGCTCTACCCGGGCATGAAGAACTTCGTGACGGCCCGCACCATCGAGAACATGTGCAAGATCATCACCGTCACCGGGTCGATGGTCGGCTTCGCCTACATGATGGAGTTCTTCATCGCGTGGTACGGGGCCAACGAGTTCGAGCAGCAGACGTTCATCCGGCGGGCCTTCGGGCCCTTCGGCTGGGCGTACTGGACCATGGTCCTGTGCAACGTGATCTCGCCGCAGGTTTTCTGGTTCAAGTGGGCCCGGACGAACATCCCGTTCATCTTCCTGATCACGATCTTCGTCAACATCGGCATGTGGTTCGAGCGCTTCGTGATCATCACGACGCTGAGCGCGGACTTCCTGCCCGGGGCCTGGCGTTACTACCGGGCGTCGTGGGTGGACGTGCTGACGTACATCGGGTCGCTGGGGATCTTCATGACGTTGTTCCTGCTGTTCTGCCGGTTCATCCCGATGCTCGCGATCGCCGAGGTCAAGGGCGTCATGCCGCAGGCCGACCCGCACCATCCCCTGGGCGGCGCGAAGGACCATCACCACAACGGCAACGGGCACCATCACAACGGGCACGCCAACGGGCACGCCAAAGGGGGGCACTGAGCCATGTCGAGTTCCCTGAGCAAAGAGTTTGAGTCGGGCCGGGCCCCCGCCGGCGAGGTGTGGGGCGTGATGGCGGAGTTCCCCGACGCTGCCAGCCTCTACCACGCCGCCGAGCATTTCCGCGACGCCGGCTACACCCGCTGGGACACCTATTCCCCCTGCCCGGTCCACGGCATGCCCGAGGCGATGGGGCTCAAGCCCAGCAAGGTCTCGTTCGCGATGGGCGGCATGGCCTTCCTCGGGTTCTCCTGCGCCGTGCTGATGCAGTGGTGGATGTCGGCGGTGGACTACCCCATCATCACCGCCGGCAAGCCCTTCGGCGCGTGGGAGCAGTTCACCCCCGTCATGTTCGAGCTCAGCGTGCTCTTCGGCGCCTTCGGCGCTCTCGGCGGGATGCTGGCCCTCAACGGCCTGCCGATGTGGTACCACCCGCTGCTCAAGAAGAACCGCTTCCTCCGCGTGTCGGACGACCGGTTCGTGCTCGCGGTCGAGGCCGCGGACCCCAAGTTCAACAAGGACGAGATCGTCGCCACCCTGGCCCGCCTGGGCGGTCAGCACATCGATGAGGTGGAAGCGTGATGAGCACAGCCATCAAGTCATCATGGCATCGCGGCGTCGGACCGGGCGTGCTCGCCGCGGCGGGGGCTCTCGCCCTGTTCGGCTGCCGCGGCGACCGCTCCGACAGCCCGCCGCGGAACTTCTTCCCGGACATGGACGACCAGCCCAAGCTCAAGGCCCAGTCCAAGTCGATGTTCTTCAAGGAGTACGAACTCGAAGGCACGAAGCGCGGCGGTCACGGCGAGGGGCACGACGCCCACGGCGCGGACCACGGCCCCGATCCCGCGAACATGTACGGACGCGGCATGCGCCTCCCCGTGCCCAACACCGTCGCCTTCGCGCTCACCTCGGCGGTCTCCGCCGACGGGTCGGCCTTGTTCATGGGCAAGGATTTCGGCGGCCGCGCCGACCTGCTCCGCGAGAACGACGCGGTCTACGTCGGCTACACCCCCGTGCTCGACGCCCAGGGTAAGCAGGTGATGAACGCCGACGGCACCCCCAAGCGCACGTACCTCGAACACATCCCCGTCCCGGTCACCAAGGAACTGATCGCCCTGGGACGCGACAAGTACGCCATCTACTGCACCGCGTGCCACGGCGGCACCGGCGTCGGCGACGGGCTGGTCGGCCAGCGATGGGCCTACGCCCTCCCGAACTACCACGACCCGAAGTACTTCCACGGGGGCGAGAAAGGGCAGGACGGCTACCTCTTCTCGGTCATCCGCGAGGGCGTGCCGAACGTGGGCGGGCCCTACCCCTACAAGATGCGGCCCTACAACACGAAGGTGAACGAGATGGAGTCGTGGGCGATCGTGGCGTACATCCGCACGCTGCAGGCGCACCGGAAGGGCTCGATGAACGACGTGCCCCCGGACATGCGTGACAAACTCAACCAGCCGCTCTCGAACCCGCTGCCGGGCGCTCCGAGCGCCTCGGCGGGCGGCCCGGTCTCGGCCAAGACGGGGGGTGCCCTGTGAGCTCGATCTCCCCCGCCCTCCTGCGCCAGTCCATGGACGCCGAGAACGTCAACATGCCCGAGGGCTCGATGTCGGCCCTGCGGTTCGGGGCCATCGGCGTGGGCGTGCTGCTGATCGCGGCGACCTTCTTCGCCGGCTGGTCGGGCGACGACAAGACGGCCAAGATCGCCCTGCACGCCTTCCACATCGGGTTCATCTACGCGCTGGGCCTGGCCCTGGGCGCGATGGGCTTCGTCATGATCTTCCACCAGACCAACGCGGGCTGGTCCGCGGCCCTGCGCCGCCAGTTCGAGAACGTCATGGCCTCCATGTGGGCCCCGGCGGTCCTGTTCGCCGTCCTGGTCGCCATGCAGTACCTGTTCATGACCCGGTTCAAGGACGGCGACGCGTTCCTGTTCTCCTGGATGAACACCGCCAAGTACGGCGAGGACTACCTGCTGCAAAAGAAGCAGGCGTACCTCAACGTCTCGTTCTTCATGACGCGGGCGGCGGTCTACTTCATCGTCTGGATCGGGCTTTCCGGCCTGCTCTGGCACTTCTCCCGGCGCCAGGACCAGGACGGGGACAAGTGGCACACGGCACGGGCCCGCAAGCTGTCCTCGATCGGCTTGATCGCCTTCGCCTTCACCGTCGCCTTCGCCGGTTTCGACTGGCTGATGGGCCTGGACTTCCACTGGTTCAGCACCATGTTCGGCGTGTACTTCTTCGCCGGCAACGCCGTCTCCAGCATCGCGCTGGTCACGCTTATCCTCGTCGTGCTCCGCAAGTTCGGCCGCATGGTGGGCCACTACACCAAAGAGCACCAGCACGACATGAGCAAGTTGCTCTTCGCCTTCACGGTGTTCTGGGCCTACATCGGCTTCAGCCAGTACTTCCTCATCTGGTACGCCAACATCCCGGAAGAAACGGCGTACTTCCTGGTTCGGAAGGAGCCCGGCACCCTATGGGAGAAACTCTCGTGGGCCCTGCCCATCGGGCACTTCATCCTGCCGTTCCTGTTCCTGCTTCCCAAGCCGCGCCGCCAGAGCATGGGCTGGGCGGCCCTGTGGTCGGTGTGGATGCTCGTCATGCACGCCGCCGACCTGTTCTACGTCGTCCGCCCCGAGGCCGGCAACACGTTCCACTGGGCCGACGCCACCGGCATCCTCGGGCCCATCCTGGTCATGCTCGGCGTCGTCGTCGGGCGTGTCGTGTCCAACCCGCTCATCCCCCTCAACGACCCACGCCTGGGCGAATCCATCGGGCACAAGAACTACGTCTAGACCTTCCGTGGCGATCGGGATCCCCACGGCGGCAACGCAGCAACCAGCGACGAGCACCACGTTCCCGGCCCCCAGCGCACAACCCACCGCGCACAGCACCATGAGCCACCAGCACGACCATCACGGGCACCACACCAAGGCCGACTTCGAGGCCGAGCTCACCCACCACGACGACTGGTTCCGTCACGCCCCCGGGGAGAAGCACCAGCCCTCCCACGGCGAGACCAACCCCTGGGCCATCGGCGGCACACTCGTCCTGCTGGTCGTGCTCACCTTCGGCGTGTCGTTCTACGTGCTCAACTACTTCAACCGCGTGGTCGCCGCGGAGAAACTGGAGAAGCGCGAGCAACGCACCGACCTGACCTGGAACGTCGAGTACCGAGACCTGAAAGCGGACTGGAACGCCGAGCTCAGCCAGTACCGGGTGATCGACCCCAAGGCCGGAACGGTCTCGCTCCCGCTCGAAGCCGCCATGGAGAAAGTGGTCGCGGAGTACCAGGGGAAGGCCGCGAAGTAGGCGACAGGAAACCAGACACCGGGCCCCGGCGAAGCCGCACGAGAAGAGCCGGAGCCGGCAGCAACAACCCGCCAATCCGCCGATCGAAAACCATGCACCCGACGCGCCGGACAACCTCGTCGACCCTCACGCCGCTGCTCGCGGCGGGGGCGGTCGCGTGGGCGTGCAGCGGCGTCGCAGCGCCGGCGGTTGGACAACTCATCAAGGACAGCATCCCCCAGACCGAGGGCGTCGGGGTGGTCGACCGCCGCGGCGGGCACGTCCCGCTGGACCTGGTGTTCACCGATTCCGACGGCAAGCGCGTCACCTCGAAGGACCTCTTCGACGGCAAACGCCCCGTCCTGCTCGTCATGGCGTACTACACCTGCCCGCTGCTGTGCGCGCTGGTGCTGGATCACGTCCAGGACTCGCTCAACCAGCTCGATTGGACGGCGGGCGAGGAGTTCCGAGTCGTCACCGTCTCCTTCGACCACCGCAACACCCCCGAGCAAGCGGCGGTGAAGAAAGCGACCTACCTGCTCGGCTACGAGCCCGCCGACGGTCGGGGAGACGTCAAGCGAAACCTCAAGCCCGACGCCTGGCAGTTCCTCTGCGCGGACGTCAAGAACGCCCAGGCCATCTCGTCGGCGGTCGGGTTCCATTACCGCTATCTCCCTGAAAACGGGGAGTTCAGCCACCCCTCGGCGATCTTCTTCCTGACACCCGAGGGGCGGGTCAGCGGGTTCATCGAGAACCTGAAGTTCGAGCCCAAGGACGTCAAGTTGGCGCTGACCGAGGCCGGGGAGGGCAAGACGGGGTCCCTGTTTGACCGGATCATCATGACCTGCTTCATGTACGACCCGACCAAGGGGACGTACGTGCTCGCCGCCAAGCAGGTCATGAAGATCGGCGGCGTGCTGACGGCGCTCACACTAGGGGTGTTCATCACCGGGATGTTCGTGTACTCGCACCGGCGCCGCGTCTCGTTGACATGTCCCGGAATGACCGAGGCGGGGATTGAATCGGGGTCGAAGAATGTTCCGAATTCCGACCGGGGTGCAACCGGTGCTGTCTGACAGGAAACTCGCATGAGCGGATCGATCGCCAACTCGCTGTTCGCCGGCCTCCTCGGGGCCCAGGTTCCGCACCCCTTGGCCGGGGTGCTCGCGTCGGAGGACGTGGGGTGGTGGACTCGTCTGTGGTTCCGGACCAAGGCCTCGACGTTCGCGGGCGAGACCGACGCGATCTACAACTTCATTTTCTGGGTCTCGATCTTCTTCTTTGTGGTGCTGATGTGGCTGATGGTGTACTGGGGGATCAAGTACCGCCGCAAGGCGGGTGTGCCCGCGGAGCTCAGCGCCAGCCACAACACGCCGCTGGAGATCGTGTGGACGGTCATCCCGACGATCCTGCTGTTCGTGATGTTCATCTGGGGCTTCAAGGGGTACATGAACAAGGCGGTGTCGCCGTCCGACGCGGAGGTGATCCACGTGACGGCGAAGAAATGGAACTGGACGTGGGAGTACAAGACCGGGGCCAAGAGCCGCGAGATCGACCGGATCGCGGACATGGACGTGCCGGTGTTCGCGCTCCCGCTGGACCGCCCGGTGAAGTTCGTCATGTCGTCGGACGACGTGATCCACTCGATGTTCCTGCCGGAGTTCCGCGCCAAGCGTGACGTGATGCCGAACCGGTACACCACGATGTGGGTGCAGCCGACGGGCAAGCCGACGCACACGGTCGAGCGCTACGACAACGGGAAGAAGCTCCGCCTGGCCCCGTTGGACAGCGCGGGCAACGTCATCGCGGACCCTGCCGAGCGCGTGGGCAAGGGCTACCACCTGTTCTGCACCGAATACTGCGGCGACCAGCACTCGCAGATGGGCGCCCGGATCGCGGTGCTGAAGGAGGCGGACTACCGGGCGTGGCTGGAGTACCAGGGCGACACCTCTGGCGTGCCGCTGATCCAGCTGGGCGAGCAGCTGTACAAGCTGCAGGGCTGCGCGACGTGCCACAGCGTCAACGGGAACAAGGGCACCGGCCCGACCTGGCAGGGGATCTGGGGCCAGACGCACCGGAGCACCGACGGGCGCGCGGCGCAGGTGGACGAGAACTACATCCGCGAGTCGATCCTGGTGCCGGGGGCGTTCGTGGTCGAGGGTTTCGCGAACCAGATGCCGTCGTACCAGGGCAAGATGAAGGACCGCGAGATCCGGGCGCTGACGACGTACATCATGAGTCTGAACCCGGACTTCAAGCAGAAGGCGCAGGAGGCGTCGGACGCCGAGATCGCCGCCCAGCAGAGCGGGGGGGCGGAGGCGCCCAAATAGGCCGCGGCGGGCGCGGGGGCGGCGGTGGCGCCGCCCGGATTCCGAAAGGTGATTCGAGAGACCGATCCGGGAACACGACCCGAGTGACCACGAGCAAGAGACGATCCCGGCGTCATCAGTGACCGACGCCGGCGGGAGAACCGAGCATGTCAGCACACGCCGCCCACCACGGGCACCACGACGAACCATACTTCGCCTACAAGGGCTCCTTCTGGAAGACGGTGATGTCGTGGGTCTACACCGTGGACCACAAGAAGATCGGGGTGATGTACCTCGTCGCCGTGCTTCTGGCGTTCTTCCTCGGCGGGGTGTTCGCGCTGCTGCTGCGGGCCGAACTGTGGGCCCCGACGCAGACGCTCGCTGACGGGCAGGTTACCGGCCAGTTGTTCAAGGGCTGGACCTCCGCCGCGGGCGAGGTCACCGGCAACAACGTGTACAACCGCCTGTTCTCGCTCCACGGCACGGTGATGGTCTTCCTGTTCATCATCCCCAGCGTGCCCGCGGCCCTGGGCAACATCCTGCTGCCGCTCATGATCGGGGCCAAGGACGTCGCTTTCCCGAAACTCAACCTGCTGAGCTGGTACACCTACCTGTTCGGCGGGGCGTTCGCGCTGTGGGCGCTCATCGGCGGCGGGGTCGAGACCGGCTGGACCTTCTACACCCCGTACTCCTCAACGACCAACTGGGGCAACGTCACGGCGATGGTGCTGGCGGCGTTCATCCTCGGGTTCTCCTCCATCTTCACCGGCATCAACTTCATCGTCACCGTCCACAAGCTCCGCGTGCCCGGCATGGGCTGGTTCGACATGCCTCTGTTTGTGTGGGCGACGTACGCGACGGCGATCATCCAGGTGCTCGCCACCCCGGTCCTGGGCATCACGCTGCTGATGATCGTCTTCGAGCGCGTGTTCCGCACCGGCATCTTTGACCCCGCGCTGGGCGGCGACCCGGTGTTGTTCCAGCACTTCTTCTGGTTCTACTCGCACCCCGCGGTGTACATCATGATCGTGCCGGCGTTCGGGGTGATCTCGGAACTCCTCGCCGTCCACTGCCGCAAGCGGCTGTTCGGGTACCGGGCCATCGCGTTCTCCTCGCTGGCGATCGCGGCGATCTCGTTCCTGGTCTGGGGGCATCACCTGTTCGTCGCCGAGACCCCCGCCGCCAACGCCATCTTCTCGGCGCTCACGTTCCTGGTGGCCATCCCCACCGCCATCAAGGTGTTCAACTGGATCGCCACCATGTACAAGGCGTCCATCGCGTGGAACACCCCGATGCTGTACGCGATGAGCTTCCTGTTCAACTTCACCATCGGCGGCCTCACCGGCCCCCCGCTGGCGACGCTGGCCACCGACATCCACCTCACCGACACCTACTTCGTGGTCGCCCACTTCCACTACGTGATGATGGGCGGGACGGTGTTCGCGTTCGTCGGCGGCCTGCACCACTGGTGGCCCAAGATCACCGGTCGGATGTACAACGAGTTCTGGGCCCGCGTGGGCGCGGTGTTGGTCTTCATCGGTTTCAACACGACCTTCCTGGTGCAGTTCATCATGGGCACCCAGGGCATGCCGCGCCGCTACGCCACCTACGTCGAGTTCTTCCAGCCCATGCACCAGGTCTCGACGATCGGCACGTGGGTGCTCGGGTTCGGCTTCCTGCTGCACCTGATGGTGTTCATCCAGTCGATGGTGGCGGGCAAGAAGGCCACCGCGAACCCCTGGGGCGGCCTGAGCCTCGAGTGGGAAGCCGCCAGCCCGCCGATCGAGCACAACTTCCCCCGCGAGCCGGTCATGGTCCACGGGCCGTACGACTACGACACGGCGGTCCCGCCGCACTGCTCCGAGAAGGAGTTCCCCGTTCCGAAGGGGGCGCAGCTTCGGCACTGATGCGGAAGGCATCGTGCCATCGAAGCATCGAGAAAAGTGATCTGCAAGGAAGCGAAGCAGAGAGCACGCCGACCGAGTTGATACGAGAACCCTGAACGCCCGATTCCCGACTCCTGAACCCCGACCATGAGCACGATCACCACCAACACCGCCGTCGAGGACCTGGCGCCGCACGAGCGCTACGTCCCCGGCGCGCACTGGCGCAACCTTCAGGACGAGACCGAGGGCGCCAAGCTCGGGATGTGGCTGTTCCTGGGGACGGAGATCCTGCTGTTCAGCGGTTTCTTCTGCGCTTACGCCGTGTTCCGGATGCTCTACCCCGGCAACTGGCACGAGGCCTCGGCGTACTACCTCGACTGGCGGATCGGCGCCGTCAACACCGTGATCCTTCTGTTCTCGTCGTTCACCGTGGTCCTGGCCATCCGCGGCGCCCAGACCAACCGCAACTGGATGATTCAACTCAACCTGCTGCTCACCAACCTCTGCGCCGCGGCGTTCCTCGTCATCAAGCTGGTCTTCGAGTACGCCCCGAAGTGGCAGAAGGGCGAACTGCCCGGCGCCGCCTTCACCTACGCCAACCCCACCGGCTCCCACGACAACATCTTCCTCAGCGTGTACTGGGTCGCCACCGCGACCCACGGCGTGCACGTGGCGGTCGGCATCATCGTTCTGACGATGTGCATGTTCAAGGCCGCCAAACGCGAGTTCGGCCCACGCCATTACACGTTCCTCGAAAACTCCGGGCTGTACTGGCACATCGTCGACGTCATCTGGATCTTCCTGTTCCCGCTGCTGTATCTGGTCTGAGCGGAAGGCGCTTGAACGCGGAACCCGCGGAGAAAGCCGCGGAAAGCGGCGAAGCAGCAAAGCAGCAGCGCAGATCGAATCTTCACCTGTGGAGTCCGAACCCCGGACCCCGGCGCCTGAACCCTCTCGGAATCCCCCTGCCTTCCGCCGCGTGCTCCGCCTCCCCGCGGTGAAACAACGAACGACAAGAACGCCCCATGGCCCACGCCCACGACACCTTCGACGCTCACGAGACCCTCTCGCAGGACGAGGCGCACCACGAGCACCACCACGTCACCCCGTTCTGGACGATGTTCTGGGTGTTCGCGATCCTGCTGGTGCTCACCGCCCTGACCGTGTGGACAAGCCGCCTCCCGATGTCGGAGACGGCGCACATCGTGCTGGCCATCGTCATCGCCGTGGTGAAGAGCGCCATGGTGTTCGCGTTCTTCATGCACCTGCTGTACGACCGCGCGATGAACACCGTGGTGGTGATCGCGACGCTGTTCGCGGTGGTGCTGTTCATCGGGCTCTCGGTGATCGATATCCGCAGCCGCGGGCTCATCGAGAAGATGGAGTCCGGCGAGATCCGCAAGGGCGGCAGCCTGCAGAACTACGCCGGGGAGATCAAGTTCCCGCTCACGGGCAACACCGTGGAGAAGGCGGACAAGAGCATCACCGAACTGGCCCGCGCCAACGCGGCGGCGGCGGCGGCGACCAAG
>CAZDYM010000035.1:0-13540 GCA_964509325.1 uncultured Phycisphaeraceae bacterium | reverse complement strand
TGCTGCCTCAACGGCATCTGCGACTTCGGCGACTCACAACGCTTCTGCGAACAGGCTCGCTTCGGTCGCTGGTACCCCACCTGCGGCGACCCGCAGTGCAACCCCACCGCGGGCTGCTGTGTCGGGGGAAACTGCATCACCGTCACCGAGAACCAGTGCTTCCTCAACGGCGGGCATTTCCTGTTCTCCCCCTGCGAGCCCGGCGCGTGCAACGGCGCCTGCTGCCTGCCCGACGGCGGGGGGTGCGTCGAGGCCACCGAAGCCGACTGCGCCGCGCTCCAAGGCTCCTTTGAAGGGGTCGGCACCGTCTGCAACGGCTTCCAGTGCCCCGGCGCGTGCTGCCTCACCGACGGCACCTGCACCTTCACCATCGAGTACGACTGCTTCCTCAACCAGGGCACCTTCGTCGGCGGGCTCTGCGACAACGCCAACTGCGTCGGCGCCACCGGCGCGTGCTGCCTGATCAGCGGCGTGTGCGAGGACGGCTTCGACTTCGGCCTGTGCGTCGAGTTCAACGGCGCCTGGGGCGGCTTCAACTCCTCCTGCGCCAACATCAACTGCCAGGACGCCGGCTCGTGCTGCTTCGAGTTCGCCCCGGGCAGCTTCTTCTGCAGGCCCAACATCTTCGAGATCGACTGCATCGACCAAGGCGGGACCTTCAACGGCCCGGGCACCGATTGCACGCCCAGCCCCTGCGGCGCGGTCACCCCCACCGGCGCCTGCTGCAGCCCCAACAACACCTGCGCCGACGGCGTCACCCAGGCCAACTGCGCGGCGTCCGGCGGTCTGTACAAGGGCGACAACTCGACCTGCACCCCGGGCGCCTGCTGCCCCGCCGATTTCAACAACGACGGGGCCGTCAACACCCCGGACCTCACCTCCTTCCTCGGACGCTTCGGCGGCACCTTCAACCCGCCCGGCTCCGAGCGCGCCGACCTGAACGCCGACGGGGTCGTCAACACCGCCGACCTCACCCGCTTCCTCGGGGCATTCGGCAGGTCGTGCCCCTACTAGATCCCGCCCACCGTTCCCCATGCACCGCCTCTCCCGCTTTTGGCCTCCGAACCAATCGCTACGTGTCCGAAGAGGCGCGTGAGGAACCCATCCAGGCTTCGCCTTCTCGTTGCCACGCCGAGACGCGTGCCGCCGTTCAGACAGCAGCATTCGCCGCGGAGAACACCAGCCATGTCCACCCCACGCGTCTCGGCAGCCCTCGCCGCCGCCATCGGCATCACCGCCCTCGCCCACGTCGCCCTCGCCGAGGAACGCGGCGTCGTCACCGGGGCGTGTTGTTACAACAACGGTCTCTCCTGCATCGACACCGACCGCGCCAACTGCGAGAACAACCTCGCCGGCATCTACCAAGGTGACGGCACCTCGTGCGTCAGCACCTTCTGCACCCTCCTCCCCACCGGGGCGTGCTGCATCGCCGGCATCTGCAACGACAACTACTCCGTCACGCAGTGCTCCGCCGCGGGCGGGAACTATCTCGGTGATTTCTCGACCTGCGCCTCCGGCGGCGGCTGCCCCGACGTCGGCGCGTGCTGCATCCCCGTCAGCCTGACCTGCCAGGACAACATCACCGAGGACGACTGCGGCCTGTTCTTCGCCGGCGTCTACCAGGGCAACGGCACCACCTGCAGCACCCTCCCCAACGGCTGCCTGTACTCCGGCGCCTGCTGCCTCCCGAGCGGCGCCTGCCTCGACACCACCCCCACCATCTGCCTCCTTGAGAACGGCACCTTCCAGGGGCTCGGCACCACCTGCGCCACCACCAACTGCCCGCCCCCCACCACCGGCGCCTGCTGCTCCTATGGCAAGGGCTTCTTCTGCCAGGACAACGTCCTGCCCGAGAACTGCACGGGCCCCTTCGACACGTTCTACGGCATCGGCTCGACCTGCGCCGGCGTCCAGTGCCCGCCCGTCGGCGCCTGCTGCGTCCCCAACTCCGGCTGCGTCGAGACCGACATCATCGGCTGCCAGAGCCAGGGCGGGAACTATCTCGGCAACGGCACCACCTGCGGCACCTCGGTCTGCCCCAGCGCATGCTGCCTGCCCAACAGCACGTGCGTGGAGGTGGCCACCGAAGCCGAGTGCACCCAGCAGGGCGGCGTGTTCTCGCTCAACGCCACCTGCGCCACCACCTGCTGCCTGCCGGGCTGCACCGATCGAGCGGTCCTCTCGCAGGTCCCGATGAGGGTCTTCACCTCGTCGTACGCGCTGGCCGACATCAACCTCGACGGTTTCAACGACATCATCATCGTCGAGAACACCACCGCCGCCACGCCGGGAGACCCGCTGTTCGCGGGCCCGGCGTCGATGCTGGAGCAGGCCACCGGCAACCCGCTGGATGCCGTGGCGCGGTACCTCGACGCCGTGGAGAAGCAGCGTTCGCTCCCCGAGCGCGGCTTCGGGGCCGGCAACCTGGTCGTCCACGCCCTTTCCGGCGCGGCGAACTTCAACGCCGAACTCCCCGGGTGGCCGGTCAGCATCGGCTCCTCGTCGTTCGATCCCACCGTCGCGGTGGGCGACATCAACTTTGACAACAAGCCCGACGTGCTCGTGGGCGGGCTGGTGAGCTCGCCCGCGGGCGTCTGCTCGGTGTTCGCGATCCGCGCCGACAGCACCCCGACGCCGGGATGGGAGTGCGTCCAGTCCTTCGCGCCGCCCTTCTTCAACGCGCCGTCCTTCGGCGACGTCAACGCCGACGGCTCGCCCGACCTCCTGATGTGCGACGAGAGCACGTTCTACCACCGCTACCAGGCCCTGGGGCGGATCTGGCAGTGCCAGTTCATCACCGACCCGGTCCACTCCAGCCCCGCGTGGGGAGACCTCGGACGCGGGCCCGTGAGCGGGCAGGGTCAGCCCCTCGGCGACGGGCTGCCCGACGGGTACTCCGCCGGCGAAGGCCCGGCTCAGCCCCAGCGCGTCTACGACACCTTCGGCACCACCCTGAACTGCTCCGGCCTCGAAGACCTCCTGTTCAACATCGGGCCGAACGAGCGCTACTTCTCCTCGCCCGCGCTCGCCGACCTGGACCGCGACGGCACCCAGGACGTCGTGATCACCTCGACCCCCGCGGCGCCCGCGGCGCCCACGCCGCTCAAACTCTCCGTATACGCCTCGAACCTTGGGGCCGGCGCGACGACGGACTTCATCCTCCCCACCGGGCCGGCGATCCTGAACAACGCCGGCACCCTCAACGGATTGCTCGCCGGCTACTCCTCGCCCGCGGTCGTCGACCTCGACAACGACGGGCAGCGCGACGAGATCGTGGTCGGCTCCGACTCGGGCCGCGTCCATGCCTTCAAGTATGTCCGCACCAACCCGCCCGCCACCCGTCTGGTGGAACTCCCAGGGTGGGAAGGGGGCGTGCTGCTCGACGCGTTCTGCTTCGGCCTCTCGTCCTCCCCCGTGGTCGCCGACCTCATCGGCGACTCCCGCCCCGAGGTCGTCTGCGCCAACGACGCCGGCCGCGTCCACATCCTGAGCAGCGCCGGCGCCAAGCTCCGCTCCTACTGCTGCTACCCCTCGGGCTGGCAGCGTGACGCCGCCATCTTCTCGACCGTCGTCGTCGGCGCCCGCACGGCGGGCGAGACCCCGGTCATCGCCGCGGGCAACCGCCTGGGAACCTGGATCATCCGCCTCAGCACCGACCCCGTCTTCAACCCCAACCGCGCCCAGTGGCCCACCTTCCACCGCGACAACGCCCGCACCGGGTCGCTCGGCGACTACGTCACCGTCCCGCAGCGCGGCTCCATCGGCGGCCGCGTCCCCGGATGCACCGGCGGCGTGCCCATCGAGCTGCTCGACGGCGTGGGCGCCCCCGTCCCCGACCCGCGCCCCGGCACCGGAGATTACCTCACCAACTCGGTCTCCGACGGCCGCTTCGTCTTTGACATGCTGCCGCCCGGCGACTACCGCGTGAGGATCAACGTCCCGCCCGTGCCGCTGATCATCCCCGTCACGGTCGTCGCCGGCCAGATGAAGTTCTACAACCGCTGCTGCCCGGCGGACCTCAACAACGACGGCGCCGTCAACACCCTCGACCTCACGATCTTCCTCGGTCAGTTCGGCACCACCCGCCCGCCCTACACCGGCGGCGACTTGAACGGCGACGGGAACGTCAACACCCTCGACCTCACCATCTTCCTCGGTCAGTTTGGGAGCGTCTGCCCGTCCTGAGGCCGCGCCGTCGATCGCTACACTCCCCGGGCCGCGACCGCCGCACGCCGGCCCGGGGAGCCCCATGAAAGCAAAGAAGAAGACCGCACCCGCCCGGAAGCCCAAGCCCAGCACCACCAAGGTCCCCCGCCTGCTGGACTTCATCTCGATGATCCAGGCCGGGCCCCCGCGCACCGCCGAGCAGCTCGCCCGCGAGCTGAACGTCGTGGTCCGCACCGTCCGGCGCTACATCCGCGACCTGGAGGACGCCAAGGTCCCGGTGTACCACGACCGGGACGCCGGAGGCTACCGCATCCGCCCCGACTACTTCCTGAAGCCGATTGACCTCTCGCTGAACGAGGCGGTCTGCCTCGCGCTGCTGTGCGAGAAGATCGCCGCCGGGCGCCGCGTCCCGAACCTCGCGGACGCGGGGCGCGCGCTCAGCAAGATCGAGTCGATCCTCCCGCTCCCGCTCAGGCAGGAGGTCCGCGCGCTCTCCCGGCGGATGGACGTCCACACCGCCCGATCCGAGCACGCGGGGCAGTCTGCCTCGAACCACGCCGCGATCCGTGAAGCCCTGCGCACCGGCTCGGTCCTGCGCGCCGTGTACGAGGCCGCCCGCCCCGACGCCGAGCCCGAGGCCTTCGAGTTCGAGCCTTACGCGCTGTTCTTCAGCGTCCGCGCGTGGTACGTGGTCGGGAAGCACTCGAAGCGCAAGGGTCTCCGCTCGCTCAAGCTCGTCCGTTTCCACAAACTCGAACCAACAGACAAGCGCTACCGCGTCCCGGAGTCGTTCTCCCTCGAACGGTACCTGGGCAACGCCTGGCGCATGATCCGCGGCGAGACCGACCATGATGTTGAGCTGCGCTTCGACCCGGAGTTCGCCCAGGGCATCGCCGAAACCTACTGGCACCCGACCCAGCGGTTCACCCGGCACCCCGACGGTTCGCTCACGATGACCTGCACCGTCGCCGGGCTCGATGAGATCGTGTGGTGGGTGCTCGGCATGGGCCCGCACTGCCGCGTGGTGGCCCCCGACGAACTCCGCGCACGCGTCCGCACACTCGCCCAGCGCACCGCGGACCTCGCCGCCGACGCGGGTTGACGGCGCCCGCGTGCGTGGCTCCGGGCCGCGCGAGACGCTCGGCACCAGGCGGCGTGTCCACGCCCCTGCTCGCTACCCTGCACCGTGACGCGTTTCCCCGTCATCATCGGCCCCACCGCCGGCGGCAAGTCGTCGCTCGCGGTCAACCTCTGCCTCGCCCTGGCGGCGCGTTCCGGCGGGGCGCGCCGCGCCGAGGTCGTCACCGCCGATTCGATGCAGGTCTACCGCGGCATGGACATCGGCACCGCCAAGCCCACGGTCAACGAGCGCGCCGGCGTGCCCCACCACCTCATCGACCTCGTCGAGCCCGATCAGCCGTTCTCCGTCGATCAGTGGCTCAAGAAGGCGAACGCGCTCATCGACGGCATGCGGGCCCGCGGCGTCGTCCCCGTGGTTGTCGGCGGGACAAACCTGTACGTCAAGGCGCTGCTCGAAGGGCTCTTTGAGGGCCCAGCCGCCGACCCCGACCTGCGCGAACGCCTCGGCGCGATGGACCCGGCGCAGCGCCGCGCCGAGTTGGAGCGCGTCGACCCCGCCGCGGCGGAACGCATCCACTTCAACGATGTGCGCCGCACGGTGCGCGCTCTGGAGGTCTTCCACCTGACCGGCCGGCCCATCAGCGCCCACCAGTCTCAGTGGGGCGTGGAGGGCTCGGTGCGCCCCGACGTGCTGGTCATCGGGCTCGATTGGCCCGCCGAGGCCATCAACCGGCGCATCAACGCCCGCGTGAAGCAGATGGTCGAGGCCGGTTTCATCGAGGAGGTCCGCGGCCTGCTCGCGCGCGGGGTGCTCCCCCTTGGAAGCCAGGCCCGCGAGGCCCTGGGGTACAAACAGGTCGCCGCCGCCCTGGAGGCCGGGGGCTCCCCGCGTCAGATCGAGGACGCCGTGGAGAGAACAAAGATCGAGACGCGCCGCTTCGCGAAGAACCAGCGGACCTGGCTGAAGCGGTTCCGCGTTCTGCCTGCGGAAGGGTCGGGGGCGCGGGCCGTGTGGCTTGACGGTGCCGACGGGGCTCTGACAGAGCACGCCTTGGCGGCCCTGGAGGCCGATCGCGCGCCGAGCCCCGAAAGCCGGGCCTGAAGGTCCAATAACCAGTCCGTCTTGACTTCACCCCGGTTCCCGCCTCAAGTCCTCTAAGGAGTGGACCGAGAACCGGGATCGCTCCGACCGATGCAGGGGCAATGCATCGGGGCCCGACGAAGTGATGTGCTCGTCGCGGTCGGTCCGCGCGTGGAGCGCTGTGACCGTGCCCTTGGCGAACTTTTTGCGAACGGGATCTCATGGCCAAATCGACCTCGACCACCAAGAAGCCGGCGGCCAAGGGCCCGTCGAAGGCCCGCAAGGGTGCCGGGGCCACGCCGCCGAGCGAGGTCGAACCGGGCGGCGCCGAGGGCGAAGTCGGTGGCGGCGGCGCCGGGGTGGCCAAGGGGAAGAAGCTGGTGATCGTCGAGTCGCCGGCCAAGGCCAAGACGATCAACAAGTACCTGGGGCCGGACTATGTGGTGAAGGCGTCGGTGGGCCACGTGCGGGACCTGCCGAGCAAGAACCCCAAGGGGGTGAAGTCGCCGGTGCCGGGGGTGAACCTTGAGAAGAGGTTCGCGCCGACGTACGAGGTGCTGCCCGGCAAGGAGAAGACGGTCAACGAGCTGAAGCGTGCCGCGAAGCTGGCCAGCGAGATCTGGTTCGCGACCGACTTGGACCGCGAGGGCGAGGCGATCGCGTGGCACCTGGCGCAGGAGCTGGGCATCCGCCCCGAGGCCGCCAAGCGGGTGATGTTCAACGCGATCACGCGGGACGAGATCAAGCGCGCCTTCAGCAACCCGCACCCCATCGACCAGAGCCGCGTGGACGCGCAGCAGGCGCGGCGGATCCTCGACCGCATCGTGGGCTACCAGGTGTCGCCGCTGCTCTGGAAGAAGGTGGCGCGGGGGCTGAGCGCGGGACGGGTGCAGAGCGTGGCGGTGCGGCTGGTGGTGGAGCGGGAGCGGGAGATCCGCGCGTTCATCCCGGACGAGCGGTGGGTCATCGAGGGGCGGTTCGCGCTGAGCGAGGCGGACGCCGCCAAACTCGGTCCGGCCTGGCAGTCCCTCTTGAGCCGTCGCGACGAGAAAGGCAACCCGCCGACCGCCAAGGCGCAGAACGCCTGGCTGGCCGAGCGCAAGGCCATCAGCGCCGAGCTGGTGGAGATCGCCGGGGAGCCGTTCGACATCTCCCAGACGGGGATGGCGGCCCCGGGCGTCCCGGCGGAGAAAGTGACCGACCTCACCCCGCGCGTGATCGAAGTCGCCAAGCGGGCCGGCCTCACCGGCATCAGGTCCGCCGTGAAGGAGGACCCCGGGGGCAAGGGCCCGGCGCGGTTCGTGCGGACGATCACGGGCCAGGCGGACCCCACAGCGCCGTACGTCATCCGCGGCATCGAGACCAAGCGCACCAAGACCAGGCCCGGCGCACCGTTCATCACCTCGTCGCTGCAGCAGGCCGCCTCGAGCCGCCTGGGCTTCGGCGCCCAGCGGACGATGCGCACGGCCCAGCGACTCTACGAAGGCGTCGAGATCCCCGGCGAGGGCTCGGTCGGCCTCATCACCTACATGCGCACTGACTCGACCCACCTCTCGGGCGACGCGCTGAACATGGCGCGGACCTACATCGCCCAGACCTACGGCGAGAAGTACCTCCCCGAGAAGCCCAACTTCTTCGGCTCAACCAACAAGGACGCCCAGGAAGCCCACGAGGCCATCCGCCCCACCAGCATGGCCTACCCGCCCGAGCGCGTGCAGAAGGCCCTCGAGCCCGAGCAGTTCAAGCTCTACAAGCTCATCTGGGAGCGCTTCGTGAGCTGCCAGATGGTGCCGGCGGAGTGGGACTCGACCACCGTGCTGATCGACGGCGGCACGGACCCGAAGAGGCCGCTCACCTTCAAGGCCACCGGCCGCGTGCTTGTGTTCGACGGCTTCTACCGCTGTTCCGGCGTGCCCACGGCGAGCGACGAGCAGACGCTGCCGCCGGTGAAGGCGGGCCAGAAGGTGTCGCCGTTCGCCATCGAGCCCGAGCAGAAGTTCGGCAGCCCCCCGCCGCGGTACACCGAGGCCAGCCTGATCAAGAAACTGGAGGAAGAAGGCATCGGCCGGCCCTCGACCTACGCCAGCATCGTGAGCGTGATCCAGGAGCGGAAGTACGTCGAACTGAACGACCGGCGCTTCTTCGCGACCGACCTCGGCGAGGTCGTCACCGACAAGCTCATCGAGGCTTTCCCGGACATCATGGACGTGGGCTACACCCGCGACATGGAGGCCGAACTCGACCACATCGAGGACGAGCGCAAAGACTGGGTGGACGTGCTGGACCACTTCTACAAGCCCTTCAAGGGCCGCCTCGAATGGGCCCACGAGGAACTCGCCCACGCCAAGGCGGAGCTCATCCCCGCGCCGAAAGAACTCCGCTGCAAGAAGTGCGGCAGCGACACCGTGTACCGCTTCGGAAAAAACGGCAGGTTCCTGAGCTGCTCGACCTACCCCACGTGCGACTTCGCCGCCCCGGTGGACAAGGACGGCAAGCCGCGACCGGTGGAGGATTCCGGCGTGGCGTGCCACAAGTGCGGCAGGCCGATGCTCAAGCGCACGGGCCGGTTCGGCGCCTTCCTCGGCTGCAGCGGGTACGGGGCGAAGCCGCCCGAAGAGCCCTGCGACGGCATCCTGAAGCTCGACAAGCAGGGGCGCGTGGTGGCGCCGGCGGTCCCGCCCCTGGAGACCGACCTCGAGTGCGAGAAGTGCAAGAGCAAGTTGTATCTCAGAAATGGACTGAAGGGCCCGTGGCTGTCGTGCTCGGCGTTCCCCAAGTGCCGCGGCAGGGGCAAGTGGGCGGCCATCCCCGAGCCCGAGCAGAAGAAACTCCTCAAGGCGCTGGAGGCGCACGAAAAGGCGCACCCGATCCCGATCATCCGCTCGACAAGCGGGGCGCCGCTGACCGACGCCAAGGGCAAGCCGCTGACCAAGGTGGACGGCACGGGCTTCGACCCACGCGACGCCGCCGGCGCATGGGGCGCCGGGGGGATGGGCGCCGGGGGGACGGGCGCCGGCGGTGCGGGCGAGTCGAGTGAAAGCGAGGAGATGGTCGGTGTCGGCGAGGAGTAGCCACGGGGACCGACGCGAACGGACCGACGCGAACGGACCGACGCGAACGGACCGACGCGAACGGACCGACGCGAACGGACCGACCCGGGGCACAGCGACGTGCGCGCAAGGTCTTTCAAGCCAGCCTGACGCGGCGCGATAGCGCCGGATGAAGGCCCGGTGCGGGGCACGGCGAACCACCGGCCGGCACCCGTCGCGCCCCGACAGTTTCACAACCGATCCCGCCTTACCGCGCCGTCACCGTCGTCATGGCGGGCCGGCGTTCCTCGATCTCGTGGGCCCACGCCGCGTCCGAGCCGTAGCGCACGCCGGGGCTGCCCGGGTCGCCGCGGTACCAGGTGATGCGGCCCGGCAGCAGGGTGCCGACGAGGCGTTCGTCGCGCGGGATGACGCGCACGGTGAAGCCGCGCCGCCCGGAGCCGTCGGCCTCGAACTCGCCGACGAAGGTGGCGACCCCCTGCGCGTCGGCGTCGGTGCCCGCCCCCGGCGCGGAGCCCCCGTGCTCACGCACGGGCTTCATGTCGGAGACGGCGCACTGGACCATGTCGCCCGCCGCCGCCCTTGCGGGCGATGCACACGCCCTGGAACACCTGCACGCGCACCTCGTGGGGCTTGAGCCCGCCGAGCTCGACCTCCGCCTTGACGCGGACGTGGGAGCGGACCGGGATCTGCGGGCCCACGTCGGTCGAGACCGAGCGGATGGTGACCGCGTGCCACAGGTCGTTGAAGCGGCGTACCTGGGCGGCGAAGTCCTTGGCGTCGTGCAGCGCGTTGGCGGTGAGCTTGCGAGACAGCGCGTGGGCCACGAGGTAGAACTGCATGGCGTAGTCGGCGACCATGCGGTTGGTGCTGAACAGCGGCGTCAGGGCGCGGATCGAGTGCTTCATCCGCCCGACCCACTTGCGGGGGATGCCGCCCTCGTCGCGGTCGTAGAACTCGGGCAGGATCTGGCGCTCGAGCAGGTCGTACAGCGCGCGGCTCTCGATGGCGTCCTGTTCGGCGGCGTCGGCGTAGGCCTCGCCCTTGCCGATCGCGAACCCGTGACGCGGCTCGTACGCCTCGTCCCACCACCCGTCCAGAATCGACACGTTGATGACCCCGTTCATCGCGGCCTTCATCCCGCTGGTGCCGGAGGCCTCCATCCCGCGGCGCGGGGTGTTCAGCCACACGTCGCAGCCCTGCACCAGGCGCCGGGCCACGTCGATGTCGTAGTCCTCCAGGAAGACCACCCGGCGGAGCTCGGGGGTCGCGTCGGCGAGCTTGACGATCTCGCGGATGAGTTCCTTGCCCGGGCCGTCGGCGGGGTGCGCCTTGCCCGCGATGAGCAGCTGGATCGGCCGCTTGGTGTTGGTGAACAGCGCCTTGAGCCGCTCCTTGTCGTGCATCAGCAGCGTGCCGCGCTTGTACGTGGCGAAGCGGCGCGCAAAGCCGATCGTGAACACCTCAGGGTCCAGCGCGTTGGCCGCCCGCTCGATCTCGTCGTGGCCCGCCCCGCGGGCCTTCAACTGCTTCCGCAGACGACCGCGGCACCAGGTGATCAGCTTCTCACGCTGGCGCTTCCGCAGACGCCACAACTCGTCGTCGGGCATGTCCTCGACGGCGTCCCAGATGCGGAAGTCGTCCGGGTCGAGCGCCCAGTCGGGCCCGAGGTAGCGGTCGAACAGCCCCTGAAGCTGCGGGCTGAGCCACGACCGGGGGTGGACCCCGTTGGTCACGTGCCCAATCGGGACCTCGCTCTCGGGGAGCCCGGGCCAGATGTCGCGCCACATGTTGCGGCTGACCTCGCCGTGCAGGCGCGAGACGCCGTTGGAGAACTGGCTGGTGCGCAGCGCCAGCACCGCCATGGAGAAGAACTCCCCGCGGTCGAAGACGTTGGTGCGCCCGAGCATCAGCAGGCCTTCGAGGTCCGTGCCCAGACGGGGCAGCATGGGCTCGAAGTAGCGCTGGATGAGTTCGCCCGAGAAGCGATCGATGCCGGCGGGCACCGGGGTGTGCGTGGTGAACAGGTGGGCCGAGGCCGCGGCGAGGCGGGCCTCGTCGAAGTTCACGTTGTGGGTCTCACGCAGGTGGGCGATGCGTTCCAGCGCCAGGAAAGCGGCGTGCCCTTCGTTGATGTGGTAGACGGTGGGGTGCTCGCCGACCTTTTCGAGGGCGCGGGCCCCGCCGATGCCCAGCACGATCTCCTGCTTGATGCGGGTCTCGATGTCCCCGCCGTAGAGCGTCCGGGTGATCTCGCGGTCCTCGCGCGAGTTCTCCGGCATGTTGGTGTCGAGCAGGTACAGCGGGACGCGCCCGACGTGGACGCGCCACACGCCGATGACCACCTGCCGGCCGGGCAGGTCCACCGTCACGCGGTACTGCTCGCCGGTGGAGGGGTCGATGAGCCGGTGCAGCGGCTGGTTCGGGAAGTCGAGTTCGGGGTACGTCTCCTGCTGCCAGCCGTCGGCGGAGAGGTACTGATGGAAATAGCCGCAGCGGTAGAGCAGGCCCACGGCACACAGCGGCACACCCAGCTCGCTGGCCGACTTGAGATGGTCGCCCGCCAGGCACCCCAGGCCGCCCGAGTAGATCTGGAAGCACTCGGTCAGGCCGAACTCGGCGCAGAAGTAGGCGATCCGCATGCCGCCCTCGCCGTCGGGCCCCGGCAGGTGCTGCGGGAACTGGCGGTGGAACCAGCTGGCACGTTCCTGGTGATACTTCAGCTTGGCGTGGGCCAGCGCCAGTTCGTGCCGGTACGACTGGTCGCGGGCCATCTTGTCGAGTTGCGCCTGGTCGATCTGCCCCAGCAGTTTGATGGGGTTGTGGTGGGTGGCTTCCCACAGCTCGCGGTCGAGCCGCTTGAACAGCCGCACCGCCTCGGGGTGCCACGACCACCAGAGGTTGTGCGCGATCTCCATCAACGGACGGAGCGGCTCGGGCAGGTCCGGCACGACGCGGAAGGAACGGATGCTGGCTTGGCCGGCGTGGAGCATGAGAAGGCAGCCTTTCGCGCGCGGAAGAAAACCGGAGGACCGGGGGTCGGCCCGGGATCGCTCGGTGAAACGGTTTATCGGCCCGAGCCGGTTGTCCCGTCCCACCGTCGCGTCCGGGAAGATCGACGCATCCCGACCCGGAGTTTATTCGTCCGTTGGAGCGGGGCCGCCGCAAATCCGATTCCGGACCTTCCGCTCCGATTCGGGTCTCGCTCCTCGGCGGGGACGCGAACCTTGACGGATCGGTAACCAAACAAACTCCTTACCATATCCGTGATGCGGTGTCGCATCACCCTCTCGTTGGCGGATATCCGCCGAGAAAAGGCCCGGTTCTGACCGGTCTCGGGGGGCCCGAGCCGAATTCTGGCGGGTTTTGCTTGCACCCGTCGCGTGGCGTGTCATACTTCCCTCGCACAAAGGGAAGCCCGTGCCCGGATTGTCGGCACAGGTTTGGAAGAGGAGTCAGACCATGCTTCTGTCCACGATTGCCTTGACCGCTGCGGTGGCGTCTTCGGCCCCAGGCTTCGGCGGCCAGCCCGATGCGAGCTCGCCCGTGGCCCCTGTCGTCGTCGCGCAGTTTGAGCCGGTGTCCAGCATCGCCCAGTTGGTACCCTCGTCGGTGGCGGCCCCGTCCGCCGCGCTCGCGCTGCTGGGCCCGGTGGTGTTCCGCCGCAGCCGCCCGTTCCGATTCCGCTCAGAGCGCCGGTTGGACCTGGCGCCGCTGCCCCAGAACTACATGTATTTCCCCGCCGCGCGCTGACGCGGTCGGTCGGGAGCACGACATTCCACGCCGCCGCGGAGCGCAGAGAGCCTCGCGGCGTGTGGTCAGGACCACTGGGAAGTGGACGGATCGCCCCGTGATTGCCGGGGCGGTTTGCTTTTTGGAGCGGGCATCGGGCCATCGGGCTCTTGGGGCATCGAGGCAGGAAGCGAGAGGCCGGAGCGGAGGCGCGGTTCAGCCGAAGTCGCCGCCGCCCGCGCTCCCGGCGTTGCGCTCCAGGAGCCACTTGACCTCGTCTCGACGGGTGAGCATGGCGATCACGGCGAAGACGCCGATGCCGACGATCGTGTCCCGGGCCAGGGCCAGTGCGCGGTCGGCCCAGGGGGCGTCGGGGCCGAGCGGCCAGACGAGTGCCGAGCCGATCAGCACGCAGCCCATGACGACCGAG
>CAZDYM010000034.1:0-13745 GCA_964509325.1 uncultured Phycisphaeraceae bacterium | reverse complement strand
AAGGTGAAACCGCGGGCGTGGGTCTGGCTGACGAGGACCTGGTAGCCGGTGCCGTCCGGGTTGATCTGGGAGATCTTCTGGTTGGCGACGACCTTGTTGGCCTCTTCGGAGATGACCAGCTTGCCGGTGAAGGGGTTGTACTCGATGGCCTCGGGGTTGGCGAAGCCGCTGGCGATGGCGTTGATGCCGACGACGTCGCCCGAGCCGTTGAGGTCGATGCGGTAGACCTTGCCCTCGAGCCACTCGGTGACGAACAGGGCGGGGACGCCGGGGATGGAGGTGATGCCGCGGACCTGGACCAGGTCGGGGGTGAGGGTGCCGAAGTCAAAGGCCAGGGTGAGGGTGGCGTTGAGGGTGTTGGGGTCGATGGTGGTCTTCCAGAGGGTGGAAGGCGAGGTGTTGTCGGGGGCGGGGTTGGGGCCGCCGGGGAGGAACCCGCCGTTGAGCGCGACGTTGTAGTAGCCGTTGCCGAGGGGGTTCTTGGTCATGTAGGTGCCGGCCTCGTAGCGCGGGGTGGCCCCGTTGACCGCAGGCTCGGTGAAGGACTCGACGACCGGTCCGCCGGAGAACTTGCGACCGAAGATGCCGTCCTTCTTGCCCTGGGCGACGGGGCCGGCGGGGTTCTGGATCCAGATGAGCGAATCAGAGGCCGCGTCGTACTCGATGTCGGTGGGGTTCTGGACCGGGTCGGAGCCGACCCAGGTGCTGACCACGGGGGTGCCGAGGAGGTCGGAGATCTCCCAGATGGAGGAGTCCGAGGGGTTGGCGACGGGGAAGGGGCCGTTCGAGACGTACCACTTGTTCCCGACCTGGACGATGCCGCCCATGCGGGTGCCGGCGGAGCCGCCGGAACCGGGGAAATCGATCAGGGTGGTGACGGGGCCGCCGAGGCCGCCCACGAGACCGATGTCGTTGTGAGTGAGGTCGGTGTAAATGATGTCGCCGATGTTGGCGGCGGAGGCGGTGCCGGCGATGCCGACAAGGGCGAGCAGGGCGATAGCGTTCTTCATTTGGTCTCTCCAAGTCTCCTCGCTGGCGTGGTCTGCCACGACTCGTGTGGGGCGGGACGATGACCCCCTCGCGCCTGCGAAGCGTGCTGATCTTCAGGTTGTCCCGACTGACTCTCCCGCTCGCGGCCTGGGCATACCGCTGAACGGGTTGATCAGTGTTTACTCTACAACACAAATGTCCGACGTGGAAGGGTTGCCTTTCAAAGACCCCGAAATTCGGGGAAAACTCAAGGTATTCTCAGGCGTTGTGCGGATTGCGGACGGGTGCATGGGGCACGTTGGCTGGATTCCGACGAAGAGGCGCGCGGCGGACGGCTGAGGAGTCCTCAACAATGCGTGAACCGGGCCGGGTCCGATTCCCGATTTGCCCCTTTCCGCGAAAAAAAAGAGGGTGGGCGGGCCGGCGTGCGCGGATCGGCGGGCGGAATTCAGTTCCGCGGATCGAGTTCGGCCGATACGTCCTATAAAAGCAGCGTGCGTTGGCGTTGGCTGCTTGCGGTCAAACGCCGCATGACCGGGCGATCGCCTCCGAACGATGAAGCCGGCGGCGCTTAAAGCCGGTTGAGCGGGGCGTCACCGGGTCGCGTGAAGCGCGGGACGGACCCGGACCCAGGACCGGGCGACGGTCCCTGGCCGAGCCCCCCCCGGGGGGGGGAGGGGGGGCGCGATCTGGTTGGGGCGAGATCGGGGTGGGCGGTGTATGTTCGCGCGGGTGACGACGCCGATGGTCAAGGCGACGGGGTGGTACGCGCACGCGCCGAACGCGCTCACGCTGCTGCGCCTGGTGTTGGCGGCGGGGTTCTTCGTGTGCCTGGCGCTGTACCGGTTCCCGACCTCGCGTCCGTGGCTGCTGGTGGTGGCGGCGGGTCTGTTCATCGCGGCGGCGTTGACCGACGCGCTGGACGGGTATCTGGCGCGGCGCTGGCACGCGGAAACGGCCTTCGGGCGGATCATGGACCCGTTCGCGGACAAGGTGCTGGTGCTGGGGGCGTTTGTGTTCCTGGCGGGTCCGAACTTCGTGGGGGCGCCGGAGGGGGTGCCCCTGCCTTGGACCACGCTGTCGAGGGGGCCGGTGTCGGGGGTGGACCCCTGGATGGTGGTGGTGATCATCGCGCGGGAGCTGCTGGTGACGTCGATGCGTGGGGTGCTGGAGGGGCACGGGGTGAGGTTCGGTGCGGACTGGGCGGGGAAGGCGAAGATGGTGCTGCAGAGCGTGGCGGTGCCGTTTGTCATCGTGGTGCTGTGGCTGGGGACCTCGCAGCGTTCGTGGGCGGGGATGGGTGATGGGACGCTGCCGCTGCCGGTGTGGTGCCGGTGGTCGATCGACGCGATGGTTCGGCTGACCGTGTTCGTGACGGTGCTGAGCGCGGTGCCGTACGTGGTGCGGGGGTGGAAGGAGGCCAGGAAGTTGGTGATTCGGGAGGAAGGCATCGAGGCATCCGGGCGTCGAGGCACCGAGAGGGAAAGCGAAACGCGAAAAGCGACAAGTGAGAATGACGATGGTTGGGGCGGTGAAGGGGGGTTGACATGAATGTGCGCGCGGTGCTCATCTCGTGCTTCGGGCTGGGGTCTCTGCGGCCGGCGCCGGGGACCTGGGGTTCGTTGCCGCCGGCGGTGCTGGCGTGGCTGATGGTGATGGACGGGGTTTCGCACGGGGTGTACCTCGTGGCGCTGGGCGCGGTGGCGCTGGTGTTCGGTGGGGCGTGCATCGCCTTCGGGGTTTGGACGGAGCGGCACCACGGCGAGAAGGACCCCGCGGCGTGCGTGGCGGACGAGACCTGCGCGCAATGCCTGGTTCTGATGGCGGTGGCCCCGGGGTGGTTCGGACGGTTCGCGGAGAGCGGGGGCTGGTGGCGCTCCGGGCTGACGGTGCTGGCGTGCTTTCTGCTGTTCCGCGTGCTGGACATCATCAAGCCGTGGCCCGGGCGACGGCTGGAGAGGCTGCCGTACGGGTTCGGGGTGCTGGCGGACGATCTGTCGTCGGGCCTGTACGGGGCGCTGGTGGTGCTCGGCGTGACGGCGGCGCTGTAGGGAGGCGGTGGTGGACGTGTTCTCGGGGCAAGGTGGGTGGGAGAGCGACCCGACGCGGCGCTTCGGCGACCGCGTGAACGAGTACGCGGCGCACCGGCCTTCGTACCCGCGGGAGGCGATGGACGCCGTGGTGGAAGGCGTCGACGCCGGGCGGTGGGTGGCGGACGTCGGGGCGGGGACGGGGATCTCCACGCGGCTGCTGCTGGAGCGGGGCCTGCGGGTGGCGGCGATCGAGCCGAACGGCCCGATGCGGGAGCGCGGGGCCGCCGAGACGGCGCGTTTCGGGCCGCGGGTGCGGTGGGAGGACGCGACCGGCGAACACACCGGGCTGGACGACGCGAGCGTGTCGCTGGTGCTGTGCGCGCAGAGCCTGCACTGGCTGGACGGGGAGCGCGCGGTGAGGGAGTTCGCGCGGGTGCTGGCGCCGGGGGGCGTGGCGGCGGCGGTGTGGAACGTTCACGACGTGCGGGACGAGATGATGGCGGCGTACCGGGACGTGGTGATGCGCCACGCGCGGGACGTGCCGCGCTCGCCCTGGTTTCGGGGCGAGGACTGCGTGCTGGGGAGCGCGGCGGCGCGGGGGGCGGGGCTGGGGCGGTACGAGCGCCGTGAGTTCCCGAACCGGCACGCGGTGAGCCGGGAGGGTCTGATCGGCCGGGCGGTCAGCGCGTCGTACATGCCGCGGGACGGGGAAGGCAGAGCGGCGGTGGAGCGGGAGCTTTCGGACCTGTTCGATCGGCACGAGCGGGGCGGGGTCGTGGTGATGCGGTACGTGTGCGAGGTGCACCGGGCGGTGCGTGGATGAAGGTGGCGCGCGGCAACGGGGGATGATGCGGGCGGGCCACATCCGTCACGGGCGGCGCAGGCGTCGCGTTGAGCGCGGCGGAGCGGGCGAGGGGTTTTCTCGGGCTCGTGGGCGGGGACGGTGCGCGGCGGCCGGTTTTCTCGGACCGGGTGCGGTGGCACGGCGTTTCGAGCGGCGGGGCGGGGCGTTGGTCGCGGGGTTGCATTGGTTCCCTTGTCCGCGAGCACGCCGGGACCGGACATGGACGCCGGGGCCCGGGGGGCGAGCACAACCCAAGACGAGGAGACGAGTCATGACGGAGCAGGACTTTGAGAAGAAGTTGGGGGAACTGATCGCGCAGATCGACGGCCTCCCGCCGGAGCAGAAGGAGCAGCTGCAGGTGCTGGCCGAGGAAACCAAGGCCCGGCAGGCGAAGATCCGCAAGACGATGAAGGACCTGCAGGACTCGCTGGACTACCTGCGTCTGAGCGTGAAGTACATGGTGTTCGATCTTGAGGCGACGCGCCGCGAGAACGAGTACCTGCGCCGGATGCTTGAGAAGACGGGCGGGAACGGCGGCGGCTCGGGGACTGAATGAGCCGCCCGGACGGGAGAGAGACCGCGCGCCGGTGAGGGATGGGTCCGACAGGCTTTGTGCCGCGGGCGCTTCGGCGTTCGCTGAGGACCTGGTTTGGGGCGCGCGGGTGGGTAGGAGCCGGATCGGAACAAACACTCGTCGCTGGGCGGCGCCCGACAGGTGTGCCGCCCGGTTTGCGTGCGCGGGCGAAGGCGGAGGGTCCGAAGTCAGGCTCAGGAGACGATGGCGCCGGGGGCGATGTCGCGTTCGGGGCCGAGGATCACGACGTTGCGCTTGATGTTGGGGTCGGCGGCGGCGGCGTCCTTGGGGGCGTCGCTGGCGGCCAGGAGCATGCCGCGGGATTCCTCGCCACGGATCACGCGGGGGGCGAGGTTGGCGACGATGATGATGGAGCGGCCGACGAGCTGCTCGGGGGTGTAGTGCTCGCGGATGCCGGCGCAGATCTGGCGTGGGGTGCCCGAGCCGTCGTCGAGTTGGAGTTTCCAGAGTTTGTCGGCGTTGGGGTGGGGCTCGCAGGCCAGGACTTTGGCGACGCGGAGGTCGACCTGGGCGAACTGGTCGAAGGTGATCTGGGGCTTGGGTTCGGCCATGTGATGGGGTGCAGAGGTGCGAAGGGGTGGAGCGTCGGAGGGATGAGAAGGCAAAGGGGCCGGTGGGGACGAGTGCGCCGGGGGGCGGGGGGCTGGGATTCGTCCCTCGGCGCGGCTGGGGAATACCGCGATGATGCACGGCGGCTGTGGGCGGCGAGTGTAGCGGGTTGAAGGGGGGTTTCGGGTGGAGCCGATACTGTTGGTCGTGAGCCCTCCCGGCGGTGCGCGCCGGGCCACCCGGTCAAGGATGAAGCCTCCGCCATGCGTGCCACCTGCTCGAACGTCGTTCGCGGTTCGATTGTCTTCCGCCTGGTGCTGATGGCGTGCGTGGTGCTGGCGCCGCTGACGGCGGTTGGGCCGGCCGCGGGGCAGCCGCTGGACGGTCGGCTCGAGACGCTGCTGCAGCGGAGCAAACTGGGCAAGACGAAGGTGTCGGTGTGCGCCGTGGATGTCTCCAGCGGGCGGGTGCTGATGTCCAGGAGCGCCGCGGAACCCATGATCCCGGCGTCGAACATGAAACTGCTGACCGCGGGGGCGGCGGTGCTGGTCCTGGGGACGGACTTCACGTTCCGCACCGAACTGGTGTGGCAGCCCGAGGCGCGGCGGCTGGTCATCCGCGGCGCGGGCGACCCGGCGCTGGCGGACCCGAAGCTGCTGGCGCAGATGCGGATCGGTGTTGAAGACCTGATCCGGCACTGGACCGACGAGGCCCGCAAGGCGGTCGGATCGGGCGGCGCGGAGGAACTGGTCATCGATGACCGGATCTTCGACCGCCAGTACCGGCACCCCAGCTGGCCCGGCGCGCAGGCCAACCGGTGGTACTGCGCGGAGGTGTCCGGGCTGATGTTCTACGCGAACCTGCTGGCCATCTTCCCGAACCCGCAGGGGCAGGGGGCGCCGGCGGTCCTCAAGACCGAGCCCGCGGCGCCGTGGCTCGAGATTCGCAACAAGACTCGGTCGGTCCGGCAGGGGCAGCAGACGGTGTGGGCGGCGTGGACAGGGCGGGGCGAGGTGTCGGTGCACGGCGATGTGCGGTACGCCACGGACCCGATCGAACTGGCGCTGAACGATTCGCCGGAGTTCATCGCGAGGATGGCGCTGGACCGGTTCCGGCGCGCGGGGCTGGAGGTGAAGACGGCGCGGGTGGCGGGCGAGAACGAGGCGCTCGGCGGCGGTCGGGTGATCCAGGTGATGCAGACGCGGCTGGAGGACGTGCTGAACCGCTGCAACGTGGACTCCTACAACCTCTACGCCGAGGCGCTGTTCAAGCGGATGGGGCACGAGGTTTCGGGCGGCGCGGGGTCGTTCCGCAATGGGGCGGCGGTGGTGCGGATGAAGCTGGTGGAACTGCTGGGGGCCGAAGCGGGGCGGCTGATCCAGGTCGCCGACGGATCCGGGATGAGCCGTGAGAACCGGGTGACCGCGGGCCTGATGTGCCGCTGGCTGGCGGCGATGGACACGCAGGGCGAGGCGGGGCGGATGTTCATCCGGAGCATCCCGGTGCCCGGCGAGGGGACGATGGAGCGGCGCTTCGACGACCGGAAGCTGCGGTCCGAGGTGCGGGCCAAGAGCGGGTACATCTCCGGCGTCTCGACGCTGTCGGGGTACCTGACGAGCCGGACTTCGGGGCGGCGCGTGGTCTTCAGCGTGCTGTGCAACGAGATCCCCGGGAACGTGGGCGTCGCGCGGATCAAGACGTTCCACGAGGACGTGGTGTCGCTGTGCGACGGGTGGTTGGCGGCGTCGGACAAGGGTGAGGAGTGAGCGGGGGGCGGGGCCCGGGCGGGAAGGTCAGTGGGGGCGGGGGCGATGGATCCTCTGGCGATGGATGGCTCGTTGCGTGGGGCGGGGTCGGGGTGGGTGTCTCGGGAAATCTGGTTCGGGTGCGTGAGTGCGTCGAGCGGGGTTCGCCCATCGCGTATGGGCCGGCCGGGGTTCGGCGGGCCGACGGGCGAAACGACTGACACTCACCACTGACACTCACCACGGAGAAGAACCATGTTTCCGAGCACGATGAACACGAAGTCGCTGGGTTCCGCGAAGCTGCTGGCCGCCGCCGCCGGCATGGCGTTGGGGATGGCGTGCGAGGGCGCGGTGATCACCTGGACGAACACGGCGGGGAACAACAAGTTTGACGACAAGCTGAACTGGAACCCCAACGCCGCCGTTCCGGGCGCCGCGGACGAGGCGGTGATCTCCCTGCCCAACGCGGCCGCGACGATCGCCGCGGGCCATGTCACGCTGGACACGCTTACGCTGAACGGTCTGGCGAGCACGGCGTTGATCGTCGACGGGCGGAACCTGACGACCAAAACGACCGGGGCGATCACCAAGGGTGAGTTGCGGCTCCACGCCAAGGCGGGCGGCGGCGTGACCTTCCGGGCCGAGACCAACGGGATCAGCGTGGGCAACGGGGGGATGATCATCATGGACGCGCCGGCGTCCGGCGGCGACGTGCTGATCACGCTGCCCGGGCTCATCAACAGCTTCAAGGTCAACGCGGGCGGGGAGCTGCGCGTCAGGCCCGGCGCGGGCGGGACGCGGACCATCGACGGGGACTTCGAGAACGCGGGCAGGCTGACCGTCGACAAGTCGCTGACCATCCGGTACACGGACCCGGGGACCGGCGCCGCGGGCGATGTGTTCGTCACGAACTCCGGCACGGGCACGGTGGCGGCGAACCAGTTTCTGCGGGTGGTGGGGAAGAACCCGGCGATCTCGCGCTTCACCATGAGCGGCGGGAAGATCGTCAACGCCGGGAACATCGACCTGCAAAGGCTCTCGTTCAACTACAACGCCGGGGCGATCCGGAACGGGGCCGACGCGGCCCGCGGGGGCGTGAACGTCACGGAGTGCCGCTGGTCCCTGAACCAGGCGACAGGGCTGTTCATGAAGGTGAACGGTGACAAGTCCGTGGCGCTGACGGGCATCCCCGGGGCGGACCAGCAGGTGTACTGGGACTCGGCGGGCGCGGCGGCCCCGAAGATGACCTTCGACGTGCCGGCGGCGGCGTTCGGGGGTCAGAACCTCAAGGTCTTCCGGAACAAGGGGCGGATGGACTTCAACACCGGCGGCAACGCCATGGAGTTCATCGGCGGGGGCCTGAACAACCGCGTGGTCAACGACGGGAAGATGTTCATGGAGGGCAACGGATCGGTGACCATCAAGGAGGCCCGATTCGTCAACAACAAGGGCGGGACCATGAACGTGAGTTCGGACCTGAACCTGCAGATGAACGCCGGCGAGCCGGCCGCCGTCCTGCCCGCCAACGGGGGCACCATCACGTTCACCCGCAACGGGGCCACCCTGACCACCGACCGGAACCTGACGAACAAGACCGAGACCTTCCCGGTCGGCAACGGGGGGTTCACGATGGCCTCCGCGGGCACCATCGCCGTGGCCAACGGCACGATCAAGGCGACCATCGTCGCGCCGGGCGGGGCGAAGAAGGGCGTGGTCGGCGGCAAGATCGACGTGAAGCAGGTCAACGTGATCCCGCCGATGCCCGCCCCGCTGACGGACGGCACCGTCCGCGATCCTTCGATGTTGACCTTCGGTGATGATCTTCGCGCGGCCGCCTCGTCGGGCTCGTTCGTGCAGGCCAATATCACGTTCGTCGGCGGGTACGAGCAGGAGCCGGACTCGGTCTTCGACACCGCGATCCACGGGCTCTCGGCGGCGACGTTCGAGGTCGGCACCATCGACTGCATTGGCGGGCTGGTCCTGGGCGGCACCATGAACCTCTTCCTGTCGGGCATCGAGCCAGCGGTCGGCCAGTCGTTCGCCGTCGCGCGGTCGGATGCGCCCGTCGCCGGCACCTTCGACTTCGGCAACGGCGTCACCGACCTGCTCTACCCCATCGGCGGCTCGGGAACCCTGCAGTTCCGCGTCAACTACAACGTCCCGGACTTCTCGAACCCCGGCTCGTACCTGGTGACGCTGACGGCGGAGCTGGTGCCCACGCCCGGCACGGCGAGCCTCATGGGACTGGCCGGCCTGATCGCCGCGCGGCGTCGGCGCTGAGACGGCACCGGCTCGGGAAGCGCGCGCGGGCCGTGATCTCAGAAAACCGCTCAGCACACGGGCCCCGCTCACTCGAGCGGGGCTTTCGTGCGCGCGCGGTTCGTCTTTCCTTTAGACTGCATGGCGGTGATGAAGCCGCCGCGGGCTTCTCGCACTTCACGCCCCGATCTCCATTCCAAGGTGGTGCATCATGAAGTTCGGACAGGTGTTGGCGCTGGCATGGGCTTTGTGCGCGTTGACTTTTCCCCTGCGTGAGGCCCGCGCGGCGGACGCGTTCTTCGCGCCGAGCCCGGACCGCGCGGTGCGGGCGCAGGCGTACGTGGAGGCTCCGGCGGCGGAGGTGTGGGGCTGCCTGACCAGCGGTCAGGGGTGGACCGACTTCCTGGGCACGCCCGCCGAGATCGAGCCGCGACCTGGGGGGAAGTTCGAGGTGCGGTTCGTGCCCGACGCCCCCGAGGGCGAGCGCGGCAGCGAGGGCTGCACGGTGCTGTCTTATCTGCCGGGGCGGATGCTGAGTTTCACCTGGAACGCCCCGCCGAAGTTCCCGGAGGTTCGCGCCGGCGCGCACAAGACGATCGTGGTGATCGAGACGCTGCCCGCCGGGGCCGAGCGGACGCTGGTGCGGCTGACGCACCACGGCTGGCCCAGCGAGGCGGAAGCGGCGGCGACGCCTGCCGGCGGGCAACAGTGGGCCGACACGTTCTCCTACTTCGAGAAGGCGTGGCCCGGCGTGCTGCAGGCGCTGGCGGAGCACGCCGCCGCGAAGCGAAACGCCGCGGCCCCCGTGACGGAGCCGGACCCCGCCCCCGCCCCCGACCCCGCGCCCGCCCCCGACCCCGCGCCCGCCCCCGACCCGAAGAACGGCTGGCTCTACACCTTCGTTGCGCTCAAGCGCCCGGACCTGCTCGAGACCCTCACCGACGAGGAAAAGCAGCAGTTCAGCGCCCACGCGAACTACATCAAGGACCTGTGCAAGCAGGGCACGGTCGTGTTCGCCGGGCCCTGCACGGACATGAAAGGCCCGGCGGTGGTGGTGCTCGACGCGCGGACCGAGGCCGAGGCGCGGGCCATCATGGAGGGCGACCCGGCGGTGAAGCACGGCCTGATGCGGGCAAGCCTGCACCCGGTGCGGCTGTCGTTCGTGCGGTGGAGGGATTGACGGCGCTCGGTGTGTCGGCGGTCGTGGGCGGGCTACTCGTACGTCTCGCCTTTGAAGCGGATCCAGCCGCCCTCGCGCTTGCCTCGGGGGTCGTGGTGGGTCCAGTGGACGGCGCCGCCGAGGTCGTTCCAATCGAACTCGCCGCGGAAGTCGATGCGGTCGCCTTTCCCGGCGGGGACGCGCGGTGCGAGGTCGATGTTGTGGGAGACCTTGGTGACGGCGCCGTTGTCGAGGCGGACGAGGAACCGCTGGTGCCGCGAGCCGTCGTTGTCGTCATCGAGGACTTTGATGATCTCCCCGGAGCACTCGACCATCACGTCGGAGCGTTGGTCGTCGATGGCTTGGCGGATCAGGTCGGCGCACGCGGTGAGTCGCCGGGTTGAGGGGGCGTCCGGGGTGGGGCCGGCGGGCCGCGGGGCGCCGCGGGTAGAGGTGGTGGTTTCGGGCGCCGGGTTGTTTGGCGCGGGAGCGCCGCCTTGACGTTGCAGCCACGGGGTGACGGCGAGGGCGATGAGCGCGGTGACCACGCCGGCGGGGGTCGCGTGCCTGGGAAGCCGGCGGCCCGAGGGCACGCCGGGGAGGCGCGGAAGGCCGGGGATCTGGGGGCGTCGAGGCATCGCGTGATTGTACGAAGGGGCGATCACGCGGCCGCGCGGTTGCTGGCGGGGCGTTGGAGTTCGCGGCGCTCCGGCCCGGGGGCCGGGGTGCGGATTACCATCCGCGCGTGCCCGTCACGTTTGAGCAACCCGTGTGGCTGTGGTCGGCGCTGCTGGCGGTGCCGATGTGCTGGATCGGGTGGCGCTGGCTGCGGGCGATGTCGCCGCTGCGCCGCGCGACGGCGGTGGTGTTCCGGGCGGTGCTGGTGGGGCTGATCGCGTGCATGCTGGCGGGGGCTTCGGCGCTGAAGTCGACCGACCGGGTGGCGGTGGTGGCGGTGATCGACGGGTCGGAATCGGTGCGGTCCTTCGCGGCGCGGTTCGGCGCGCTGCCGGCGGAACCGGACGGGCGCGAGCCCTCGTGGGAGATCGCGGTGAAGCGCTGGTTTGAGGCGGCCCGGGCCACGCGCGGCGTGGACGATCTGGTGGGCGCGGTGGTGTTCGACGGGCAGGCCATGGCGCTGGCGGCGCCGATGACCGGGGAGTTCGACCTGCGCTTCGATCAGACCGGGGCGCAGGGGACGGACATCGCCTCGGCGCTGCGCTTCGCCCGCGCGCTGTTCCCCGCCGGGGCCAACCGGCGGCTGGTGCTGGTGTCGGACGGGAATCAGACCTCGGGTGACGCGTTGGCGGCGGCGGCGGAACTGGCCGCCGACAAGGTTCCGGTGGACGTGGTCCCGGTCCGCTACGCCGTGAGGAACGAGGTGATCGTCGAGAGCGTGGACGCGCCGCCGCAGGCCGCCGCGGGCTCGACGGTGCGCGTGCGGGTGGTGCTCGAAGCCACCGACGCGGCGAGCGGGACGCTGGAACTGCTGTACGAGGGGCGGTCGCTGGACATCAACGGGACGGCGCCGGGCACGGGCCGCGCGGTGGCGCTGGTTCCGGGCCGCAACGTCGAGTTGATCGACGTTCCGCTGCCGGACGCGACGGTCCACCGCTTCGAGCCGGTGTTCGTGCCGGGCGATGCGTCGGTGGATCAGTTGCCCACGAACAACCGGGCCGAGGCGTTCACGGTGACGCCGGGCAAGGGCCGCGTGCTGCTGGTGGACGGGGTTTCGCGGGCGGAGCCCGGCGGGGCGGGGTTGACGTTGCTGAGGTCGCTGCGGCGTGCGGAGATCGAGGCCCGGGCGGTCCGGCCCGAGGACCTGCCGCGCGACCTGCTGGCGCTGAACGCGTACGACCTGATCGTGCTGCAGAACATCCCCGCCGACGCCGTGGACCGCGGGGCACAGTCGGCGCTGGCGGAGTACGTGAACACGCTGGGAGGGGGGCTGCTGATGATCGGGGGTCCGGACTCGTTCGGCGCCGGGGGTTGGAAGGGCACGCCCATCGAGCCGATCCTGCCGGTGAACCTGGACTTGCCGGAGCAGGTGATGGCGATCCCGGCGGCGGTGGCGCTGGTGATCGACAACTCGGGCTCGATGGCCCGCGGGATGGCCGGGAGCGCGCGGTCGAAGCAGCAGATCGCCAACGAGGGGGCGGCGCTGGCGGTGATGGCGCTGGACAAGAGCGACGGGCTGGTGGTGGTGGCGTTCAACTCCGAGCCGGAGGTCGTCATCCCCCCGGCTCGGAACCGGGACGCCGCGAGGAACGCCGACCGCGTGCGGGCCATCGGCTCGGGCGGGGGAACGAACATCGGGGCGGCGCTCATCACGGCGGGGCGTCAACTCGACACGTTCGAGAAAGCCGGGGTCCGTCACGTGATCCTGCTGACCGACGGCCGCGACGACGGGGGACGGAACCTCCCGCCGATCGCCGCGGAACTGAAGTCCCGGAACATCACCGTGTCGACCATCGGGGTGGGCGACGACGTGGACACGCGGGTGCTGGCGGCGGTGGCCAGCGCCGGCGGGGGCAAGTTCTACAACGTGACGGACCCCAGCGTGCTGCCCCGCGTTTTCGTCAAGGAAGTACGGGTGGTGCGCAAGCCGCTGATCCGGGAGGTCCCGTTCGTGCCCCGCGTGGTCCAGGGCGCGGCCCTGGCGGAGGGCCTCGGGCAGCCGCCGGCGCTGGAGGGGCTGGTGCTGACCCAGGCGCGCCCCTCCGCCAAGGCCACCACAGCGATGCTCACCCCTGAAGGCGAGCCGGTCCTTGCGACGTGGCCCTCGGGTCGCGGGCGCGTGGCGGCGTTCACCTCCGACGCCCACGCCGCGTGGGCGGCACGGTGGATCACCTGGCCCGGCTACGACGCCTTCTGGACCCGGCTGGTGCGGGCCACCTCGCGCCCCGCGAGCGAGAACACCAGCGAACTCAGCGTGCAGGTGACCGGCGACACTCTGCGGGTGCGATTGGACGCCGCCGACGAGCGGGGCACGCCGATGGACATGCTCTCAGTCCCCGGGACGGTGTACCAGCCGGACGGTTCCTCGGTTCAGGTCCGCCTCACGCAGACCGGCCCGGGGACGTACGAGGCGTCGGTTCCCGCCCGCGACACGGGGAACTACATCGTCGCGCTCTCGCCCTCGACGGCGTCGCGGCAACTGACGCCCGTGATCGGCGGCGCTTCGGTGGCCTCGGGGCCCGAGACGCGCCGGCTCCGCTCGAACACAGCGCTGCTCGAGCGGATCGCCGCGGCCACCGGCGGGCGTGTGCTGGACCTCGGCGCCGGTGCGGAGGCCGACCTGTTCAACCGCGAGAATCTGACGCCGACCGTCGCCTCGCTGCCGCTGTGGCGGACGCTCCTGATGTGGACGCTGGTGGTGCTGGTGCTGGACATCGGCACGCGCCGCCTGGCGTGGGACCGGCTGCTCAGCCGCGAGTGGCGCCTCGCCGTGCACGAGCAGGCGCAGAAGCAACTGGCGGCCCGGGCCGAGCGGGCCGCGGCGACCGTCCGATCACTCCGGCGCGCCACGGAGAAGGGCCCGCTCGCATCGGCGCCCACGCCCGGGGAAGCG
>CAZDYM010000033.1:12464-14037 GCA_964509325.1 uncultured Phycisphaeraceae bacterium | reverse complement strand
CCGACAGCATCGCTTCGAAGGAGCGCCGGTCCCCCGCGTGCTCTTCCACGAAGGCCCGCACGTCGTCGTAGGCACGACGCACCCGCTCCAACACCTCGGCCCCGACACGGCGTTCCAGCGCCGCCCGCAGCACGATCTCGACCCCCGCCGGCCCGGGCAAATGTCGGAACGCGTCGGCGGGGTCGGCGCTCTGCGCCACCCGCGAGATCTTCCACGCCAGCGTCTTGTCAAGTCCCAGCCGCCGACCCACCTCCACCGGGCGCGCCCCACTCAGCCCAACGCTCGTCAGCAACTCGACCAGCGCGGCCTGCATCGAACGACGACGCTGGTCCGCCGCTTCCGCGAAGTTTGTTCGGATTTCGACCGGTGTCCGCACAGGCATGCCGCTTCAACCTACCTCAGAATCGGTGATTGTCACGCGCAGGTCATCGAGTTTTCAAGGATATCTTCAAAGAAAATGTCAGAGATGATTTGCGTCCGTTGTTCCTTCAGGCACACTTGGAGCGTCTCCGTTGAGCGTCCCAGTTGAGCGTCTCAGTCGGGGCATCTCGCGCGTCGTTCGGCTTGAACCGCCCCTCTGAACTCCAACCCCGAAGGAACTCCCGTGAAAAAACCCGCTCCCCAAGTGCTCGCCGGCCTTCTGGTCGCCGGATTGCCCGCCCTCGCCGCCGCCGGCACGATCACTCATTCCGTTCCCTTCTCGTACAGCCCTCTGGTCGGTGACGGGGTGATCTTCCCCGTCATTCAGGGCTTCGACACGCTCGGGGGAACGCGCCGACTCGACGCCGTCACCTTCGCATTCGACCATCAGTTCACCATCGAGATGTTTGTCGAGAGCACCGGGCCGACGGCGGTGCAGACCGGCGACTTCTCGCTCAACTTCGCGTACATCACGCTGTTCCTCCTCGGGACCGTCGACCCGCTGACGGGCGCGCGAGGCGGCGGCGGGGGCCCGCCGCTGATCGGACCGGGGGCGTTCTTCATCGACAACTTCTCCGCCGACCTCGCTGCGTACGACGGCATCCCCGGCAACGACGGCCCCGACTCGACCCGGCGCACCTTTGCCGACGCCTACACCCACACCCAGACCTACACCGGCGCCGAGCAGGACGTGCTCGACGCCGTCACCGACGTCGGCGCCCTCACCACGGTCTACGGCGGGTTCACCGAGTTGTTCTTCGCCTGGAAGAACGACCCCAACTGGCCCGTCCCGCCCGGTGGTGCGCCGTCTTATCCCACCGATGCGGCGCTGTGGGTGTCGTTCAGCAACTTCGTTCATTCAGGGACCATCCACGTGACCTACGCCTACTCCGACGTCCCCGCGCCGACGACGGCGTTGCCGCTGGCCGCGGCGGGGCTCCTGGGGCTGCGCCGGCGGCGTTGATCACACCCCGCGCCCCGCACGTGCTCATAGTTGCCGTGCCGCCGGCGCCGGCGCCGGCGGGCCCGGTTCACGCGATCGAGGCGCACACCACACGGTTGCTCCCGTTGTTCAACGCGGTGTCCACACGCGTGGGCGATCACGACGGCACGGGCTGCGGCGGTGAACGCGGGGTTGCTCCGCTTCATTCTT
>CAZDYM010000033.1:0-12420 GCA_964509325.1 uncultured Phycisphaeraceae bacterium | reverse complement strand
TGGCCGCCCCGCTGCCGGTGCTTCTCAACGGCGTGCCGCACATCGGCACGGCGCTGGCACGGCGCAAGCGCACCCGGGCCCGGTGACGACGGCAGCGCTTCAAACCCCGCTCTCGACATGGGCGCTCGCGGTCACGGTGCGTGACGGCTCGGGCACGCCCGCGCGCCGGAATGGCGCGGCGGGCCCGCTTCGGGCTTGCTCGCGGCGCCGATCATGACGCCGAGCGCGATCACGCCGCGAGAGGGCTCATCCTGCGGCACGCCGGGCGCTCGGTCGGCGTGCTATCTTCTTGACGGGTCGAGCCTCGGCGCCGGCCCGGGGCCCCTCGTTTCTCGACCCGGAACATCGCAGAGCCGATGCTCCGGTGTTCAAAGACAAGCCCCGGCGACGGTCCCCCCACCCCATCGTGCCTTCGTGCCTCCCCCCCCCCACCCGCACCCCCCCCCAGCTCCACCCTCCGCACCTTCACACCTCCAACCCTCTTCACCATGACGACCCCAAACCACATCGCCGTGATCGGCGCCGGCCAGATGGGCGGCGGGATCGCCCAGGTCGCCGCCGTCGCCGGGATCAGCGTCACCGTGTTCGACTCGTTCCCCGGCGCGGCGGACCGGTGCCAGGCCGTCCACAAGAAATCCCTCGCCAAGTTCGTCGAGAAGGGCAAGATCAGCCAGGGCGACATGGACGGGGCGCTCGCGCGGATCAAGCACGTGAGCAGCCTCGACGCGCTGCCGAAGGACGCCGACTGGATCATCGAGGCAGTGGTCGAGAACGCCCAGGTGAAGCGCGACCTCTTCGCCCGGCTCGCGTCGATGTACCCGAGCGAGAGCGTCGTTCTCGCCACGAACACCAGCAGCATCAGCATCACCGAGATCGCCGCCGCGGCGGGCGAATCGGCCCCGCGCGTCATCGGGATGCACTTCTTCAACCCCGTCCCGCTGATGCAGCTGGTCGAGGTCATCCCGGCGGTGCAGACCTCCCCGGCGGTGGTCGTCCGCACCATCAAGCTCGCCGAGCGCATGGGCAAGACCCCGCTGAGGGCCAACGACCGCGCCGGCTTCATCAGCAACCGGGTGCTGATGCCGATGATCAACGAGGCGTTCTACGCCTGGATGGAGGGCGTCGCCGAGCCCGAGGCCATCGACGGCATCATGAAACTGGGCTGCAACTTCCCGATGGGCCCCCTGCGGCTGGCGGATTTCATCGGCCTGGACACCTGCGCCCACATCATGAACGTGCTCGCCGAGGGCCTCAACAACGACCGCTACCGCCCCTGCCCTCTGCTCCGCCAACTGGTGACGGCGGGGCGGCTGGGCGACAAGGCCGGGCGCGGGGTGTTCGAGTATCCGAAGAAGTAGGCGCACCTCGGCCCGCCTGCCCCGGGGGCGATCTGTCGTGCTGAACGCCGGGCCCACGGGCGGCGGACCGCTGGTCCCGAACCGACGGGCGGTCGCGTCACGTCTCGGCTCCCTCACTGCCCCCGGCTCACGTTCCCGTCGCGGTCCGCCTCGATCAGGTACATGGTCGGCAGCAGGTAGTTCTTCCCGTCGTACACGAACACCTGGCCTGAGACCTTGAACTCCAGCGGGACGGCGTGGGCCTGGGTCAGGCGTTCCATCTCCTGGAGGTTCAGGCACGGGAGCAGGCGCATGGGGACGGTGGAGGCGGCGGCCTCGGCGTCGGGGGAGCCCGGCGCGGGCGCGCTCTCGGGGTTCTGCGGATCGCCCGGGCTGGGAGCGGCGCGGGGGGGTGGGGTGGAGAGGCCGGTGCCGTTGTCGGGGGCGAAGATGAGTTCGCCCATGGGCCCGCGGAGCAGCCGGCCGCGGCGCGAGGCGAGCATGGCGCCCTCGCGGATGAGTTTGGCGTTGCCGGCGGGGGCGTTGCCGTTCGCGTTTGCCCCCGTGTCGGTCCCGCCCGGGGTCGAGCGCTCCAGCGCGACGGTCTGGCTCGGGGCCGGGATGGGTGGGACGGTCTGGTTGGGGGTGGCCTTGTCGATCTGGCGGAGGATGGCGTCGGGGTCGTCGGCGCCGTCGGGGTTCGGCGGGGTGTTCAGGGGCAGTTGGGAGGGGTTGACGCCGCGACCCATGAGGTCGTCGAGCCCGCGGCGTGCGTCGGTGCGTTCGTCGTCGGTGAGTTCGCCGATGCCGGGGGGCACGGTGGATTCGGCGAGGGTGACGAAGAAGGTGGGGAGGAGGTAGTTGCGGCCCTTGTAGACGGTGACGCGCCCGCTGACGCGGAAAGTGACGGTCTCGGGGCGGGCCTCGACGATGCGGCGCATCTCCATGAGTTTGAGGCTGGGGACGACGGCCATGGGCGGGTCGGTGACGCCGTCGGTGGTGGGATCGAAGACGAAGGCCCATCGCTCGGCGCCGAGGGGCCGGAGCCAGCCTTGGCGGTCGGAGAGGAAGGTTTCTTCGCGGAGGAGTCGTCGCGCGGGGGGACGGCGCGGAGCGGCGGCGGCGGAGCCCTCGGGGTTGAGGACCACGCCGGTGTTGGCGCGGGGGGCGTTGGGGTCACTCTGGGCCGCGGCGCCGCCCGCGATGGTGACGAGCGAGGCGAGGGCGGCGAGGGTGATCGGGCGTGGGTTCATTTCGATCTTTCGGGGACGGTGACGATGAGGTCGGGCGCGGGCGCGCCGGGCCCGGCCGGGTGGATGGGGCGGATGCTCGGGGCGGACGCTCGATCGGGCGTGGGGTCGAGCCTGCCGCGCCAGGTGGCGCGCCGGTCGGGATCGTTGCGGGTGAAGGGGGGTGTGACGGCGACGTCGTGGGGGCGGTCGATGCTGAGGGAGAGGGTGATCTCGCCGCGGTCGTCGGTGACGCCGGAGGCGCCCGGCGCGCCGGATTCGGAGAGGGTGGTGAGGCTGACGGGCAGGGGGACTTCGGACATGGCGATGGGCGCGAGATGGACGAAGGCTCCGGGGACCGGCGTGCCGGTGGGCGATTCGACGCGGAGCGTTACGCTGGGGCCCGAAGCGCAGCCGACCAGTCCCGCCGTGGTGGCGGCGAGCGCGGCCAGGGTGGCGGGGGAACGTCGGCGAACGGCTGGGGGCATCGGGTCACGATAACACGTCGGGGTGTGGAGGACCATGCTGGCGGGTCGGAGGTGCTGAGGGGCGTGCGCGGGTTGACGGTGAAATGGGGTGAAGCGGTGTGGGGGATTGGTCGATTGGCGCGTGTCCGCCGATGGACGTGGGCGGGCGTGAGTCCTCCACCATGTGACCAGAAAGAAGGTGCCGCCATGACGCTGAGCCCGACGCCGAACCTGACGCCGAAACTGAGCCGGATGCTGAACGTTGCCGCGGTGCTGCTGCTGTGCGGCGGGACGGCGGTTGGCGGGGGCTCGCCCGGCGTGAACGGGCACGGGTCGCCCGCAAAGCCAGAGCCGACCAAGACGGAGCAGGCCAAGACGGAGCAGGCCAAGACGCTGCGGATGGGGGCGGCGGCGAAGGACGAGAGCGGCCAGGCGTCCGGCGAGAAGGCCGGGCAGACGAAGCCCGCCCCGACGACGGCGGCTCCGGTTGCGGCGGGGAAGGCGCCGGTCGATCCGCACGCGTCGAGCGGTTCGGAGGCAGCCCCGAGCGCGGCGGAGGCGCTGGCGTGGCTGAAGGAGGGCAACGCGCGGTTCGTGAAGCAGCACGCCGAGAACCCCAACACCGGCGCGGAGCGGATCAGCGAGACGGCAAGCGGGCAGCGGCCGTTCGCGTCGGTTCTTTCGTGCGCGGATTCGCGGGTGCCGGTGGAGCGGGTGTTCGATCGCGGGGTGGGTGACCTGTTTGTGGTGCGGGTGGCCGGGAACATCGCCGGCGAGAGCGAGATGGGGACGCTGGAGTACGGGACCGGGCACCTGCACACGCCGCTGCTGGTGGTGATGGGGCACACGTCGTGCGGCGCGGTGGCGGCGGCGGCGAGCGGGGCGGAGTTGCACGGCGCGGTGGGGAGGCTGGTGGGGCGGATCCGCCCGAGCGTGGAGGAGGCGCGCGAGCAGTTCCCGGAGTTGAAGCCGGACCAGATCACGCCGATCGCGATCCGGGTGAACGTGATGCGGACAATCGAGACGCTGATGACGCAGAGCGAGGAGATCGGGGGCCTAGTCCGGGAGGGGAAACTGGAGATCGTCGGTGCGGTGTACGACCTCAACTCGGGGACGGTGCACTTCCTGGGCGGACACCCGGAGCAGACGGCGCTGCTGAACGCGCCCGCGGCCCGCGCGGGCCAGGCGCAGGCCGAGGCGCGGGAACCGGACGACAAGGGCGGGCACTGACGCGCCGGCGACGCGGCGGGGTTGTCGGGGTTTGGTGCTGAGACTCGGGTCCTGAAGGTCGGGGCCTGTGAAGCCCATGCGCATGGGTAAGGGGGGTTTCCCGGTCGAGGCGCACGGACCTGATGTGGGGCCGTGGGGCCTCGTGGGAGGGCGGGCCTTTCGGCTCGCGGCGAAACAGCGGCGGCAGGCAAGGGGCGCGTGGCACGAGTGAGGTGCTCGGGCCGACTTGACCTGATGCCAAGGGGACACGAGGCGACTTTGGGCCTGGCCGGCCGGCGTGGGCTTTGGTCGGAGGCTTGGTCGCCCCGCGAGGGGCGGGTGGGCCTCCACAATTTCCCCCCGCGGCCCGGTTCCGGCGCGCGGAGGTGGTCACAGCGTTCGGGGGAACGTGGTGGTAAAGGGTTGTGGGGGCTGGGGTTGGACGTGTCTGACGAAGTTCTCTGGTGGGGGGGCGGCGGTGACCTGTCTGGGCGCGCAGAGGAGGTTGGTGCGGTGAGGGCTCCGGCCATCCGGGGATGGACGAACGGTCGCGGTTGGGCTTGAAGCGGGCCGAGGACGGCGTGGGTGCGGACACCCACGTCGTGGCGCTTCGCTTCGGTCGGAGCCGGCGGGGGGGTCGTGGGGCGGTTGCGGAAGCGGATGGCCGAGAGGACCCTGCGACGGCGCGCTGCGTCGGGCCGGGATCTATCATCCGCCCCTCCCGGGGGCGGGTCGGCTTGTGTTCGCTTCGGATTGGCCTGACTTGGGTTGGCCTGGCCTGGGTTGGCTTGGGTTGGGTTGGCCTGGATTGGGTTGGCTGGGCGGGCTGACGTGCGCTGGGAGCGCCCGATCGTTCTGCGGTCGGGGTTGGGCGGCGTGTTGGTGGTGGATTCCATGCGGATTGAGGTTCACAAGTTCGGCGGGACGAGCGTGCTGGGGGCGGCGCGGATGCGGTCGGTGGCCGACCTGGTGGTGGAGGCACGCGGGCGGGGCGGGGTGGTGGTGGTGGCCAGCGCGATGAGCGGGGTGACGAACCTGCTGGTGGAGGCGACGGCGCACGCCAAGGCGGGTCGGCGTGAGCAGGCGAGCGCGTGCTTGTCGAAGGTCCGCGCGATGCACGAGGCGGTGCTGGATGAGGTGGAGGGCGCGGCGGGGCCGGTGCGGGCGGAGATCGGGCGGACCCTGGACGACCTCGGCAACGTGCTGCGGGGCGCGGAGCTGGTGGGCGAGGTGACGGCGCGGACGCGGGACCGGATCGTCTCGACGGGTGAGAAGCTCAGCGTGCGGATCATCGCCTTGATCCTGAGGCAGAAGGGGCTGGACGGGGAGGCGGTGGACGCGGACACGTTCATCGATACGGACGCGACGTACAGCGACGCGAACCCGCTGCCGTTCGTGACGGATCGGGGGATCGTTTCTTTCTTGAGGCCGCGGCTGGAGCGGGGGCGGGTGCCGGTGGTGACGGGGTTCATGGGGCGAGCGCCGGACGGCTCGACGACGACGTTCTCGCGCGGGGGGAGTGATTTCACGGCGACGCTGCTGGCGGGGGCGCTGGACGCCGACGAGGTGACGATCTGGACGGACGTGGACGGGGTGTACACGACGGACCCCCGGCTGGTGGGGTCCGCGTCGTTGATCGGGCAGTTGAACTACCGCGAAGCGGGGGAGATGTCGTACTACGGGGCGAAGGTGCTGCACCAGCGGACGATGATCCCGGTGGCGGGGAAGCGCATCCCGGTGTGGGTGCGGAACACGCTGAACCCCGCGGCGCGGGGGAGCGTGGTGGACGGGACGAGCCCGGATCGGGCGGACGCGGCGCACCCGGTGAAGGCCGTGACGGCGGTGAAGGACCAGGCGCTGCTGTCGCTGGAGGGCAAGGGGATGTCGGGGGTGCCCGGGGTTTCGGGGCGGCTGTTCTCGTGCCTGGCGGCGCGGGGGATCAGCGTGACGATGATCTCGCAGAGTTCGAGCGAGAGCAGCGTGTGCCTGGCGGTGCCGGGGTCCGACGCGCTGGAGGCGGAGGCGGCGATCAAGCGGGAGTTCCGGGGCGACATCGCGCGGGGGGACATCGAGGACGTGACGGTGCGTGGGGGTGTGGCGCTGGTGGCGGCGGTGGGTCTGGGGATGGCGCACACGCCGGGGGTGGCGGGAAACCTGTTCTCGGCGCTGGGCGAGAGCGGGGTGAACATCCTGGCGATCGCGCAGGGGTCGAGCGAGTTGAACATCACGCTGGCGGTGGAGGAGCGCGAGGCGGCGGCGGCGGTCGGGGCGATCCACGACCGGTTCGCGCTGGACGGGTCGAGCGTGACGGCGCGGGGTCGGAAGACGTGCGACCTGCTGATCATGGGGTGCGGGCAGGTGGGGCGGGCGCTGATCGGGTTGATCCGGAAGCGGGCGGAGCGGGGCGGGACGTTCGAGCGGCTGCGGATCGTGGGCGTGGCGGACCGCGGGGGCTACGTGCTGAAGGCGGGCGGGCTTTCGGCGGGCCAGATCGACGCGGTGCTGGAAGCCAAGGCGGCGGGGAGGGCGCTGGCGGCCGTGGAGGGCGCGACGCCGGCGGGGCGGGTCGGGGGCGGGCCGAGCGAGATGCTGGCGGCGTCCGAGGGGCTGCGCCTGGCTTCGCCGGTGCTGGTGGACGTGTCGGACTCGGACGGTTCGGCGCCGCTGCTGGAGGCGGGGCTGCGTCGGCGGATGGACGCGGTGACGGCGCATCAGCGGCCGGTCGCGGGGTCGTGGGGTGACTTTGTGCGTCGGCGCGAGGCGTCGCGGGAGACGGGGCGGGCGCTGCGGGTGGAGGCGACGGTGGGGGCGGGGCTGCCGGTGATCGACACGCTGTCGATGCTGCTGGCGACCGGGGACCGCGTGCGTTCGATCGAGGGGTGCTTCTCGGGCACGCTGGGGTTCGTGACGACGGCGATGCAGGACGGGGCGGCGTTTTCCGAGGCGGTGGGCGAGGCGATCCGGCTGGGTTACACCGAGCCGGACCCGGTGACGGACCTGTGCGGGGCGGACGTGGCGCGGAAGGCGGTGATCCTGGCGCGGCTGAGCGGGATCTCGGCGGCGGATGAGCCGGCGCGGCTGACGGGGCTGGTGGACCGCTCGCTGGCGGGGATGGAGCGCGGGCGGCTGATGGAGGAGATCAAGAAGTTGGACGGGGCGATGGCGGCGCGGGTGAAGGCGGCGCGGGAGCGCGGGTGCGTGGTGCGGTTCGTGGCGAAGGTGGAGCGGGGGGCGATCGTGGTCGGTCCGGCGGAGGTGGCGTTGGATTCGCCGATCGGGTCGCTGAAGGGGACGGACAACATCTTCGTGTTCCGGACGGAGTGCTACGACCCCAGGCCGCTGGTGATCTCCGGGCGCGGCGCGGGGGCGGTGGGGACGGCGATGGGGGTGCTGTCGGACATACTGCGGCTGCGGACGGAAGGATCGGTGGTCTGATGGGTCATGAGGTGACGGCGTTCGCTCCCGCGACGGTGTCGAACCTTTCGGTGGGTTTCGACGTGCTGGGTCTGGCGTTGAGCGGGCCGGGGGACACGGTGACGGCGCGGCTCGGGGATTTTTCGGGGGTGCGGGTCGCGTCGGTTTCGAGCCGGGTGGCGGGGTCGGCGGCGTTGCCGACGGACCCGGCGCGGAACACGGCGGCGGTCGCGGCGGCGCACACGCTGAAGCGGGCGGGGATCATGGCGGGGGTGGAGTTGGAGATCGTGAAGGGTCTGCCGATCGGGTCGGGGCTGGGGTCGTCGGCGGCGAGCGCGGCGGCGGCGGCGTTCGCGGTGAACCTGCTGGTGGGCTCGCCGCTGAGGCGCGCGGAGTTGATCGAGCCAGTGCTGGAGGCGGAGGCGACGGTGGCGGGTCGGCACGCGGACAACGCGGCGCCGGCGGTCCTCGGCGGGCTGGTGCTGGTGCGGTCGCTGGATCCGTTGGACGTGGTGCGGGTTCCGGTGCCGGAGAACCTGTGGGTGGCGGTGGCGTCGCCGCGGTTCGAGCTGCTGACGCGGCAGTCGCGGGCGGCGCTGCCTCGGGAGGTGGCGCTGGGGGAGATGGTGAAGATGACGGCGGGGATCGCGGCGCTGGTGAGTGCGTGCCACTCGGGGGACCTGGGGCTGCTGGCGCGGGCGCTGTCGGAGGGGGACCCGGTGACGCGGGCGCGGGTCGGGCTGATCCCGGGGGGGGCGTCGGTGATCTCGGCGGCGCTGGATGCGGGGGCGATCGCGTCGAGCATCTCGGGGTCGGGGCCGAGCATCTTCGCGCTGTGCCGGAGCAGATTCGATGCCGAGGCGAGCGCGGGGGCGATGGCGTCGGCGTTCGCGGGCGCGGGTCTGGAGTGCACGACGCACCTGTCGGCGGCGGATGCGCCGGGGGCTCGGCGGGTGTGACATCGAGCGCGCCCGGTGGCGCCGACTTCCAACCGGCGCGGATGGTCGTGGCCTTGGGCGGCTGGTCCTGGGGGCTCCCGGGGGCTCCGGGGGTTCCGGGGGGCGCCCCCCCGGGGGGGGGCTGCTGGGGAGGCGGTGCCGCGCGGGACGGATCATCTGTTGGGGCGGTCGATCCCCGTGGTGGCGCTGGGCGGGCTGAACACGTCCAGCACGACTGTTTCCTCCAGCGCTTCGGCACCGTGCGGCAGGTTCGACGGAAGGTGGATCACCTCGGCCGGCCCCAGCGTCACCGGGGGCAAGCCGCCCTCGAACACGAAGCGCAGCCTGCCCGACAGCATCACCGAGAACTGCTCGTTCTCGTGCGTGTGGAGCGGCACGACGCAACCCTTGCGGAGGGTGACGTGGGAGATCATCGCCTTGTCCCCGATCAGCCGGCGGCGCTCCAGCAGCGGCATGGGCGTGTCGCGGGGCAGTTGCGCGAGGTGGTGGACGCTGGGGTGGTTCATCCCCGACCGTAGCGCCGCGGCGGGGAGGGGTGATCGGTCGGCGCGCGCCGTCGGCGGCGGCGAACGGCGGGAAGGCTTTCCATGGGTCCGCTGAGGCGAGGGTGCCGGCCCCAGGGACGGGTGAGAGCGACGCGGCTCAGTGCTTGGCCTTGCCCGGGATGAGGACGGAAAGGATGGTGGCGAGGGTGAGGGTGGCCAGGACGGCGATGAGGGAGATGGTGGTGTCGATCTTGATGGGCTTGGCGGGCTGCATCCCGATGACGTCGAGGTAGGGCGGGACGCTGAGGAGGAGGAGTTTCACGCCGACGAAGGCGAGGATGAGGATGAGGGCGGGCTTGAGGAAGCGGAACTTGGCGATGAGCGCGGCGAGGCAGAAGTACAGGGCGCGGAGGCCAAGGATGGCGAAGATGTTGCTGGTGAAGACGATGAAGGGGTCCGGGGTGATGGCGAAGATGGCGGGGATGGAGTCGACGGCGAAGACCAGGTCGGTGATCTCGACGAGGATGAGGGCGAGGAACAGGGGCGTGATGGCCCACCTGGGGCTGAGGCTGCCGGGGGGCGGTGGGTCCATGACCTCCCTGCCGGTGGCGGGGTCTTTGGAATAGGTGGGCTTGAGGGTGCGTTTGGTGAAGAACTTCTGTCCGTCGAAGAAGTCGACGGTGCGGAAGACTTTCTTGCACCAGCGCACGGCGAGGTTCTGGGCGGGGTCGTCGTTGCCCTTGATGAGGGCCATCTTGAGGGCGGTGAGGACGAGGAACCCGCCGAAGATGATGAGGATCCACTGGTACTGCATGATCAGCTCGGCGCCGAGGAAGATCATGGCGCCGCGCATGACCAGGGCGCCGATGATGCCCCAGAACAGGACGCGGTGCTGGTATTTCCCCGGGATGGCGAAGAACTGGAAGATGAGGGCGATGACGAAGATGTTGTCCATCGCCAGCGACTTCTCGACGACGTAGCCGACGAGGTACTGCTTGGCGGCCTCGTTGCCGAGGACTTCGCCGGAGATGATGAGTTTGCTGGTGGGGTCGGAGGCGTCGTAGGCGGGGTTGTACTTGGGGGTTTCGAGTCCGAGGCCGAGCCAGTGGTTGTTGTACGCGTAGTAGACGAAGGCGGAGAAGGCGACGCCGCAGGTGAGCCAGATGACCGACCAGGTGACGGCCTCCTTCATGGAGACCTCGTGGGCCTCGCGGTGGAAAACGCCGAGGTCGAGGGCGAGGAAGACGATGACGAGGGCGATGAAGCCGAGGTAGGCCCACAACTTGAGGTTGGCGGGGTTGGACGCCGTCTCGGCGGCGAGGAGAAGGAGTTCGTTCATGGTCAAAGGGCCTGTTGAGGGGAGGGGCGGGGGGAAGGGTTTCGTGGCGGGGGGTGGGGTTGTTCGAGGGGGCGCGGCGGGCGACCGCGCGCGGAGGGGCGGAGAATATGCGTTCGCGACCGCCAAGACACGTGAGGGGCGCGCGGTGTCGCGGAATGTCCGCGGCGGGACAGGTGCCCGGGTCATCCCGGGATCGTGCCGGTGCGTTTGAGGGGTGAGAGGGCGGCGCCGCGACGAGGGCTATCGGGCGGCCTTGGCGGCGGCGCGGGCAGCGCGGCGGGCGTTTCGCCAGTGGACGAGGGTGCGCCAGACCAGGTAGCCAACCGGGGCGAAGAGGAAACCGGCCAAGGGGAAGAGGTACTTGGCGGGCATCACGTCCTCGTGGTCAAGCCAGAAGACCAGGCCCCAATAGATGAGGACGGCGGCGGGAAGGAACCACCAGTTGCGGGTCCGGACGAAATGGGCGGCGGAGCGCTCGATGAAACCGGTGCGGTGTTCGAGTTCGTTGGCCAGGCGCTTGGCCCAGAGGAACTCGCTGGCGAGCATGGCGAAGCCGATGGGTCCGAAGATGGTGAAACCGGGCCCCGGGAGCGGGGAGATGATGATGCCGAAGATGATGACGCTGGTGCCGGCGATGAGGACCCAGACCTTGCGGAGCTGGCGGGCGGTCTTGGTGACGTGGGGGTCCGGGGCGGGCTTGGCCCATTGGGGCTGGTCGGCGTTCGCGGGGCTCGGGTTGACGAGGCGCTCGGGGGTTTCCGGGGGGCCGGGGGGATGGGGGCGCGGCCCCGGGAAGGGGATGGGCCCGTTGTCCGGGAGGGGCGTGCGTGGGGGCACGGCGGGTGCGGGGTTGGGGTTGGTTGAGGCGGGCAAGGGGTGGGCGGCGGCGTTGCGAGATGCAACCGAGTTGCTCTTGACATCTGGTTGCATGTGGGCCATACTTTCTGCAAATCAGTTGCAAGAGCCGTGGTTCGAGTTCACCCGGAGGGTACTCCGATGCGTTGCGGAAGTCTTTCCAACCCGTCCCGATTTGGATTCCGCCGGACCCGCGTGCCGGGCCGGCGTGCGCGTGGGGTGGGGAGGTGGCTGGGGTGCGGGATGGTTCTGGTTCTTTCTTCGGCGTGCCCGGGGCAGCACGTCGGGGACATTTTGCTGCAGAACGACGGGGGGCGCATTGAAACCGGCGGGATCGTTACAGGCCCGAGCGGACCGGGGTTCGTGGCGGGGCTGCGGGTTTTTCGGGCGGCGTTCGGCGAGTTCCCGAACTTCACGGACGACCCGGGGTTTGATACGACGGGGGTGCCGGGGGGCGGGTTCGCCGACGGGACGCTGTTTGCGTTCGACTTTGTGGACGCGCTGCGGAAGTGGGACGGGGCGGACTTTGACGCGGTGCCGGCGGAGACGATCCGGGTGGCGAAGGGGTCGGCGAGCGTGCTGACGCCGACGGGGGTCAACGAGTTCCGGGAGGGGTTTGTCTTCGGGCAGGTAGCGCTGGGGTTCCTGCACGAGCATGTGCGGTTCACGCTGCAGCCGCCGCAGAGCGCGGGGGTGTACGCGATGCAGTTGCGGCTGCGGGTGACGACGGGTGGCGTGCGGGAGTCGTTGCCGTTCTGGATTGTGTTCAATCAGAACGCGAGCGTGGAGGAGCACGGCGCGGCGGTGGCGTACCTGGAGAACCTGGTGAACCCGGCGTGCGCGGGGGACATCACCAACGACGGGGCGGTGAACACGGCGGACCTGACGCGGTTCCTCGGGGCGTTCGGGAACGGCGTGCTGCGGTACTCGAACGGCGACTTCAACGGCGACGCGATGGTGAACACGAGTGACCTGACGTTCCTGCTGGGGCGGTTCGGGGGAGGTTGCTCATGAACGCCCGGTTCCGTCTTTCTCTCTCGGGCGGTCCTGGAGGGGGCTCGATGGGGTTCGGGCGCGGGGGCCCGGGGTGTGCGTGCGGGCGGTCGTCGGGCCGGACCGCGGGCGG
>CAZDYM010000032.1:0-14746 GCA_964509325.1 uncultured Phycisphaeraceae bacterium | reverse complement strand
GGCGGCGTCGGGAGCGGACGCACACGCGGACGATGCCGGGTTCGTCGCGGAGATTGAGCGGGTGATCGAGGGCCTGAAGGTCAAGTTGGACGACGCCCGTTTGAGCGAGGCGCTGGCGGAGCCGGAAAAGAAGTAGCCGGCGCTCCGAGCGCCGCCGTCACTTCATGGTGCCGAGCCCCTTCTTCTCCCGCTCGCGGTTGAGCATCAGCATGGCCGCGGGGTGGTCCTTGACGAGTTTGACGAGTTGCGAGGCCGACACCCCGAGCCGCAGTCCCGCCGCTTTGGGGTCCCAGCCCATCGCGGCGATCACGTCGAGCGCCTCGGCCAGCAGACTGGGATAGTCGTGGTGCTCGGGGTTGACGACCACGCGTCCGGGAGCGCGGCCGTCGGCGCCGGTGTCGGGGGGGCGGAGCTGGACGCCCAGTTCCTTCAACAGCATGTCCCCGCCCGTTGGTGCTCGCGCGTCGGCCTTGGGTCTTCTCACGCGGGAGCGCCACAGCGGCGAGCCGACTTCCCCGGCGCCGACGCGGGTGCGGACGTGGACCGCCAGCGCGAGCCGCAGCCGCCACAGCGCCTCGCGACGGTTCTCGGTAACGCTGCGGCGTTCGGTGGCGTGCGCCTCGACGCCGGTGGGCAGGTGGTGGAGTTCGACCCCGGTCTCCACCTTGTTTCGGTGCTGGCCGCCGGGCCCGCGCGAGCGGCTCTTGCCCATTGAGCACTGCGCGAGGAGCGCCTCGTCCGCCAGACACGCCGGGTGGGGCCATGGGGCTTGATGGTGCGGTTCGGCTCGGGACATCTGGGCTCAAACAGGGTACGGCTTGAAGTGCCCGGCGGCAGGGCCGGCGAACGGGACCGACCGCAGAGGCCGGCGGAACGGAGGTCATCCAACTCACGCCCGGCATCCGCCCCTGGACATCCGACCCCCGCGCCGAGTCGCCTTGCGTTACGCTCTGCGGCATGATCCTTGCCCCGCGCCGCGTCGCCCACGCCGTCGTCACGGTTCTCGCCCTGGTTGTTCTCGCCGCTGCTTCGGTGAGGCGGGCGGCGGCTCAGACCACCGGTGGCCCCCTGCGTCCGCCGACCAACGGCATGGTGCAGGTCGAGCCCGGCTGGCACGCGATCATCAACGCCCGCGTCACCACCGAGCCCGGGCAGACCCTGGAGAAGGCCACCGTCGTGGTGCGGCACGGCGCGATCGTCAGCGTCGGCAACGACCCCCCTCCCGCCGGGGCGCGCGTCTGGGACGCCGCGGGCCTGAACATCTACCCCGGGCTTGTCGAGCCCTACCTCGCGGTCGATGCCCCGCGGCCCGACAAGAACGCGCCGGGTGTGCACTGGAACCCGCGTATCACGCCGCAACGCTCCGCGCTCGACGGCCCCGGCATCCCCGCCGACACGCTGAAGCGGCTCCGGGCGATGGGGTACACCGTGGCGCTTATCGCGCCCTCGGGCGGGCTGCTCCGCGGCGGCTGCGCGCTGCACTCGCTCTCGGACCCGCTCGATCCGAACACCCCCGGGGTCGAGCGCATCGTGACCCGTCTCCAGGCGCAGGCCGCGTCGTTCGAGTTCCGAGCCGCCGGCGCGGGCTCGGGCGGCGACCCCGCCGATGACGCCTATCCCTCATCCAAGATGGGCGCGATCGCGGTGATCCGCCAGGCTCTGATCGACGCAAGGTGGCAGGCGGCGGCGACGCAGGCCTTCGCGCGCGAGCCGGGGGCGTTCGAGCGCCCGCCCTTCGTCACCGCGCTGGACCCGCTCCGCCAGCAGGTCGGGTGGCTCTTCGACGCGGGCGAGCCGCTGGACATCTTCCGGTTCTCCAAAATCCTGAACGAGTTGCGCTCCGGCGAGCGCATGATCGCGGTGGGCACCGGGGCGGAGTACCAGCACCTCGAAGCGATCAGGCAGACCGGGGCCGGGATGGTGGTGCCCCTGGCGTTCCCAAAGAAGCCGCGCGTCGCCACCGCCGCCGACCGTGACGCGCTCTCGCTGAACGAAATGATGCACTGGGAGCAGGCCCCGACCAACCTTCGTCGGCTGGACGCCGCGGGGGTGTTCACGGCGATCACGACGTCGAAGCTGCCCCGCGGGGCGGACTTCATGGAGAACCTGCGCGACGCCGTCGCCGCGGGCCTGCCGGAAGACCGCGCGCTGGCGATGCTCACGACCAACCCGGCGGGGCTGGTCGGGATGACCGAGCGGCTCGGCAAGGTGCTGCCGGGCTACATCGCCAACTTCATCGTGATGAAGGGCGGGTTCTTCGACCCGCCGAGCAAGCGCGAGATCCGTGACGTGTGGATCGACGGTCGGCGCTTCGAGATCAACCCCGCGCCGAGCCCGGCGGGCGAGGCGCTCAAGGGCGGTTGGACACTGACCGCATCGACGAACCCGCCCGTGACACTCACCATGAAGGTGGGAGAGAAGAACGAGGTGTCGTTGGAGCGTGCGTCGCCCGCTGAGCCGCCGCCCGCGCCGGGGCAGGACCAGAAGAAGCCCGAGCAACGGAAGCCCGGGACGATCAAGGCCAAGGGCGTGGTGCAGACGGAGAACCGCCTTGAGTTCGCCGTCGCCGCCACCACCTTTGATCCGAACTTCGGGCCCCAGGCCGAGTCGGAGCCGAAGCAGGGCGCGGAACAGGGTGCGGAACCGGGCGAGACGAAGCCCGGCTCGCCGGCCGTCGCCGACCCGTCCAAGCCCGAGGAGAAGAGCCCCGGCAACGCCGCCGTCTGGCTCATCATCCAGAGCGCCGACGCGAAGGCCCTTCGTGGAAGCGCCACGCTTCCCGACGGACGATCGGTCGCCCTGCTGGCGGAGCGGCGTCCCGACCCGGAGAAGGAACCAGCCGAGAACAAGAGCGAAGACGACAAGCCCCGCGCCGCGCTGCGGGACATCCCCGAAGAACTCTCCACGCCCTTCGGCGCCTACGGCCTTTCCGCGGCCCCCCGGGCGCAGGCGGTGCTGATCTCGAACGTCACGGTGTGGACCAACGGCCCCGACGGCATCATCGAGAACGGGAGCGTGTTCATCGAGAACGGGAAGATCGCCGCGGTGGGCAGGGCACCGCTGTCCGGCATCGGCACGCCGGAGCGTGAGATCGACGGAGCGGGACGGCACCTCACCGCCGGGATCATCGATTGCCACTCCCACACCGGGATCTCCGGCGGGGTGAACGAGGGGACGCAGTCCTGCACCGCGGAGGTGCGCATCTTCGACGTGATCAACCACACCGACATCGACTGGTACCGCCAGCTGGCCGGCGGCGTCACGGCGGTGAACCAGCTCCACGGGTCGGCGAACGCCATCGGGGGGCAGAACTCGGTGGTCAAGATCCGCTGGGGCTCGCTCACGCCCGACGGCATGCGGCTCGAGAACGCCCCGCCCGGCATCAAGTTCGCGCTGGGCGAGAACGTCAAGCAGGCCAACTGGGGCGAGCGGTACACCACCCGCTACCCGCAGACACGCATGGGCGTCGAGACCTACATCCGCGACCGCTTCATCGCGGCGCGCGAGTACAAGGCGCGGCTGGCGGCGTTCCAGGCCCTGGGCCCCGCCGACCAGGCCCGGGCCCGCCCGCCGGAACGCGACCTCGAACTCGAGGCCCTCGTCGAGGTCCTCGACGGGAATCGCCTCATCCACTGCCACAGTTACCGGCAGGACGAGATCCTGATGCTCTGCCGCGTGGCCCATGAGTTCGGCTTCAAGATCGGGACCTTCCAGCACGTGCTCGAGGGCTACAAGGTGGCCGACGCGATCAAGCAGGCGGCGATCGGCGCGTCGAGTTTCTCTGATTGGTGGGCTTACAAGTGGGAGGTGTACGACGCCATCCCGTCCAACGGCGCGATCATGCACGATGTCGGGGTGGTGGTCTCGTTCAACTCCGACTCGGACGAACTGGCCCGGCGCATGAACGCCGAGGCCGGCAAGGCGGTGAAGTACGGCAGAGTGCCCCCCGCGGAGGCGTTCAAGTTCGTGAGCCTGAACCCCGCGAGACAGTTGAAGATCGACTCGATGACCGGCTCGATCGAGAAGGGCAAGGACGCCGATCTTGTGCTCTGGTCGGGCGACCCGCTCAGCCCGACCTCGCGGTGCGAGCGCACGTTTGTCGACGGTCGCGAGCTGTTCAGCCTGGAGCAGGACGCGGCCCACCGCGCCCGCATCGCCGCCGAGCGGGCCCGGCTCCTGCAGAAGATCATGGCCGATGAGCCCAGGAAGGGCGGCCCTTCAGCCGGTTCGCGCGGCGGTGACGACGCCTCGTCCCCGGGCGGGGCCGCCGAACGCCCGCGCCGCGCCCAGACGCCGCCGCCTCAGGAATCGATGCGATCCGGCGCGTTCACGCTCGTCCCCGCCGGCGGCGACGACGAGGAGACCGCGCGTGCCCAGGCCGCGTACCGCGCCCGCCAGATCGAGGCCCGCATGGAGTACCTGCTCCGCAACGGGATCGACCCCGCCTACGGCCGTCCGGGCGTGTGCGGGTGTGACTTCTAGTTCCTCCGCTTCTCGCTGCAGGCCGTTTCACCGCGAAGATCGCGGGTCTCGCGGCGTGTGCCGAGTTCAATGCCGGTCGAGACCGACAAGCCGCCGTTCAAGAACCCAGCCCAAGCCCAACCAACGCACCATGAAGACGCCCCTCACAAGCCCGATCCGCCCGCTCCGTGCTCTCGGCCTCTCCGCGGTGAGCCTGATCCTTGCGGCAAGCGCGGGCGCGCAGGACCTCGGCATCAAGGCCGCCCCGCAGAAGCGGCCCGTCGTGATCAACAACGCCGTGGTGCACACCATCTCCGGCGAGATCATCAAGGGCGGGCATGTATCGTTCGCGGACGGGGTGATCACCTCCGTCGGCCCGGGGCCCGCCCCGGGCTTCGCCGGGCAGGAGCCCACGGTCATCGACGCCGCCGGCAAGTCCGTCTTCCCGACCCTGATCGGCGCCAACACCGTCACGGGCCTGCTCGAGGTCAACGCCGCCCGCGCCACCAAGGACGCCAACGAGACCGGCGACTTCACCCCAGAGGTCCGCCCCGCCTCGGCCATCAACCCGGACTCGGCCATCATCCCCGTCACCCGCAGCAACGGCGTGCTGGTCAGCGGCGTGATGCCCATGGGCGGGCTGGTGCCCGGGCGCGTCAGCGTCATCCGGCACGACGGCTGGACCTGGGAGGACATGACCATCAAGGACGACGCCGGCCTGCTCGTCAACTGGCCGAACCTGCGCCCCAGCACCGGGTGGTGGGTCACCCGGTCCGAGTCCGAGCAGCTCGACGAGATCAAGGCGAACCTCGCGAAGGTCAACCGTTTCTTCGACACCGCCGGCGCGTACTTCTCCGCCAAGGCCGCCGACGCCTCCCTCAAGACCGACCTGCGGTTCGAGGCGATGCGCGGGCCGCTGGCGGGCGAGCTCCCGGTGTTCATCCGCGCTGATGAACTGGAGCAGATCGAGTCCGCGGTCTACTTCGCGACCACGCGCGGGCTCAGGGCGGTGATCGTGGGCGGTCGCGACGCGCCGCTCGCCGCGGAATCGCTCAAATCCGCGGATATCCCGGTGATCGTGACCGGGACGTTCCGCATGCCCAAGCGCGAGGACAGCCACTACGACGAGGCCTTCACGCTGCCTTCGCGGCTTGAGGCCGCCGGCCTGCGCTGGTGCCTCGCCACCGAGGGCGGGGACTTCCAGACGCCGCACGAGCGGAACCTGCCCTACCACGCGGCCCTGGCCGTCGCCCACGGGCTGTCGCGCGAGGCGGCCCACCGCTCGATCACCCTGTCGCCGGCGCGGATCCTCGGCGTGGGCGACCGGTACGGGTCCATCGAGACAGGGAAGTCCGCCACCATCTTCCTGAGCGACGGCGACCCGCTCGAAATGACGACCACCATCAGCGCCGCGTGGATCGACGGGCGCGAGATCGACCTGCGGAACAAGCAGACCGAACTCGACGCCAAGTACCGCGAGAAGTACCGCCGGCGATAGCCGATGCAAGCGGCGTGCCCCCGCGCGTTGCGCTACCGGCACGGCATCCCGAACCGGCCCAGCAGCACGGTCAGGTCCATCACGTTCACGGCGCTGTCCGCGTTCAAGTCGTAGGGGGAGCCCTCGGGGGCGAAGACGCCGAAGTTCGAGAGGAACGCGGTGAGGTCCTGCGTGTTGACGCTGCCGTCGCCGTTGAAGTCCGCCTGGCAGAAGCGCGCCATGACGCGGAACGAAGCGGGCAGGTTGACCTGCTGGATGCCTCCGCCGAACACGCCGCCGCCCGGGTTGACGCGGAACCCGTTGTTGGGCGGGAAGCGTGGGTCCTGCGCGGTGGAGTCCAGCACGGACCCGCTGAAACCCGCCGGCCCGCGGTGCATCACCGAGATGTAATAGGTGCCCGCGGGGAGCACGAGCCCTCGCGGGCCCGAGGGCGTGATCCCGCGCTCGTCGGGCTCGGGCGGTCCCGTCTCGGCGAACGCGATATCGGGGTTCGTCTGCGTCGCGAGCCCCTTCGCGTTCAGAGGGTTGCTCACGCCGATGAGGCTCACCAGGTCGTACTCGCCGCCGCCGCGGAACACCAGCGGCACGGTGTAGCCCTGGTCGTAGATGGTGTTGCCTTCGAGGCTGGGGTCGGCGACCGCCGCGGAGGGCGACGCCCAGATGCTCATCAGCCACCCTCCCGGCGGCGGGAGCGACTGCCCCACGCCCGCGCTGACGAGGCTGTCGACGCGGGCGATCACGCGCGGGGCGGGGATGGTGAACTCGTCGATGTACGCGACGTTCAGGTTGCTGGGGGGAACCGAAGCCACCTGCTGGCTGCCGCGCGGTTGGATGTTGGGCGAGGCCAGGTCCGTGCCGGAGATCTGGTCGAGCGCGTAGTAGAAGCCTTGCTGGGGCGGGTCGTGCAGGAAGTTGACCGCGGCGGCGCACACCGAGCACGGCACGCCGGCGCCGCGGAACACGCCGCCCTGGTTCAGACACGCCGCGCCGTCGAGGATCGCGCACGATCCGCTGGCGAAGCAGCAGGCGCCCTGGGGGGAACGGAGTTCCCAGCCCCCGGCGCCCCCGGGTGGCGAGCTCTGAGTGCCGGCGGGGTTGCTGCTCAGGAAGCTGCCGGTGACGCTCGACCGGAACATCACGCCGCTGATGTCCCCGATGTCGGCGGGGTTGAAGAGCCCCAGGCCGAGCGTGTTCAGGGCGGCGCCGGTGGTCATCGTGTCAACCCCGTCAAAGACGACGCCCGCCCAGCAATGCCCGGGCAAACTGAAGGGAGCGACCTCGAACGACAGGACGCTCACGCCCGGCGGGATGCCGATGGCGTTGGACGTGAATCCGATGATGATCGTCCCGGGTCCGCTGGGGCCGCCGGGGTTGTAGAAACGCGGTCGGACACGTGCCTGGACGGTCCCGCTGCTGGTGTTGATGATCGCCGGCTTGATCCGAGCGATGGAGCCGGGAGCGGACAGGAAGATCTCCGAGGCGATCAGTCTGGTGATAGCGGAGCCGCCGGAACCGGTCGCGCCGCCGTTGAGGAAGGACAGACCGGAGAAGTTGGTGATGTTCGAGTGAAGCGCCCCGGGACCGGTGCCGCGTTCGTTGCCGAGGGTGGCGGGACCGTTCAGCGGATAGGTCGCTTCGATCGTCGCCGTCACCTGGATCTCACCCGGGACGTCGCCGGCGTGGGCCGCGACGACCCGTCCCGCGTGCCCCTGGCCCCATGCGGGCGCGCACGCCCCCCCCAGCATGACCACGGCACCCAGCGCCGCACGCCACCGGCGTCCCACGCGGACCAACAAGCCGACGGCCGGGTTCTTCCAGTGCTTCATGGGACATCTCCCGCAAGGGCCCGAGGGCCCGTTGGTGAGCGGGTGAGAGCGCGCTTGAAGCGCCCCGACCGCGCCGGTTCTTTCTCGCACTCTCAACCGTAAACGTCGAATACGGAAACGCCAGCGTCAATCCGAACGAAGGCCGATTTTTCTGGTTGGTTGGCTTCCGTTCGTCCGCTCACCACCGGCTCGGGCGGGTTATCCGGGCGTCAGGCGGGGCGGACTTCGAGCGGCGTTCCGCCCGCCCTCAGCCGCGCGATCTGTCGATCGCCCAGCCTTGCCCGCAGGGTCACTCTGGACCCGTTGTAGGTCCGGTCGAGCACTTCGCCCTGTTTCTCGATGATCGAGATCACCTTGCTCTCGCTCATCGGCAACGTCACGTCCACCTCGGAAACACGACCCACGGCCATCGATCGGACGCGCTCGGCGAGCTCGGCGTGACCCGTGCCGCCGGCCTGCTTCGCGCAGAACGGGATGGCGCGGGCGGCTCCGTCCGCACTCCCGATCTTCGCCGTCCAGTAGAGCAGCTCCGCGCTGTCGCGCAGCTTGTCGGCCTTGTTGAGCAGCACCAGCCGCTCCGGCGGAGCGTACCTGCGCCCCTCCTTCTCTTCGATCGCTCGCGCCTCGTCCATCAGCGTGTCGAGGGTCGTGATGACGGTGTCGTACTGCAGTTCCGCCGCCGGGTCCGAGACGTCGAGCACGATCAGGAGCAGGTTGGCGTGGGTGGCCTCTTCAAGGGTTGCTCGGAACGACGCGACGAGGTGCGTGGGCAAGTCGCGGACAAACCCGACGGTATCGGAGAGCATGACCGAAAGCCCGCCGCCGAGTTTCCATTCGCGGGTGCGGGTCATGAGGGTCGCGAAGAGCTGGTCGTTGGCGAAGGCCCCGCCCGCGGTCAGGGCGTTGAACAGCGTGCTCTTGCCGGCGTTGGTGTAGCCGACGATGCCGACGGTAAAGCTCTCGAAGTTGCGTTCGCGGACCTCGCGGGATTTCCGGGCCTGGATCGCTTCGATCTCGCGCCGGAGCGCGAGCGTGCGTTTCTGGACGAGGCGTCGGTCGATCTCGAGCTGCATCTCGCCGGGGCCGCGGGTGCCGATGCCCCCGATGCCGCCGCCGCCGACGATGCGCTCCAGGTGGTCCCACATCGCCCGCAAACGCGGGAACGTGTACTGCAACTGGGCGAGTTCGACCTGCAGTTTCGCCTCGTGCGTGCTGGCCCGCCCGGCGAAGATGTCGAGGATGAGCTCGCTGCGGTCCAGCACCTTGACCTCGAGCACCTCCTCGATCGCGGCGATCTGCTTCGGGCTCAGTTCGTGGTCGAAGATGACGACGCCGGCCCCGAGTTCGGCGGCCATGGCCTTCAGTTCAACCAGTTTCCCCTTGCCCATGTACGTCCCCGCCACGGGCTTGTGGAGCTTCTGCGTGAGTTCCCCGACGACGGTTGCCCCGGCGGTCTGGGCCAGAGCGCGGAGCTCACCCAGCGGGTCGCGCTCGTCGAAGCGCGACTCGGGCAGGTGGACCGCCGCCAGCACCGCCCGCTCCTGCTGGATCTTGATGGTGGTGCGTTCTTTGGGGGCGGGCATGGGGGAGATCCTAGCGCACCTCCGTCGCGCCCTCGGCCAACGACGACGGCTCCGCCGCGCCGAACATCTATACTCCCGACCCGACTTTGATCCCCGCACCCAGAACCCCCGGAACCGCCGTGGCCCACCACACCCCCGCCCCCTTCAAGTCCACCGCCTCGCCCAGCAACCCCAAGCACTACGACCTCATCGTCGTTGGCGGCGGGCCGGCCGGGTATGTCGGGGCCATCCGTGCCGCGCAGCTCGGCATGAAGGTCGCCTGCGTCGAGCGTGACAAGCTCGGCGGGGTGTGCCTCAACTGGGGGTGCATCCCCACCAAGGCGCTGCTCGCCAACGCCGAGTTGTATGAGAAGATCGCCCATGAGGCCGACACGTGGGGGCTGAAGGTGCGCGATCTTTCAGTGGACTGGTCGAAGGTGATCGGGCGTTCGCGCGATGTCGCGGGCAAACTCAACAAGGGCATCGAGTTCCTGTTCCGCAAGAACAAGATCGACCACATCAAGGGGAACGCGAGGATCATCAGCGGGCGGAAGGGGAACGCGCCGTGCCGGGTGGACATCCACGACGCCCAGGTGCAGGACACGCTCACCCACGCCCCGACCACCGTCGGCGCCAAGCGGGACTCGATCACCGCGACCAACGTGCTCATCGCCACCGGATCGGTCGCCCGCGAACTGCCCTTCGCCAAGTTCGACGGCGACAAGATCATGGGCGCCCGCGAGGCGATGAACACCAAGGCCCAGCCCAAGAGCCTCATCGTCGTCGGCGCCGGCGCCATCGGCATGGAGTTCGCCTACTTCTACCACTCCTACGGCACCAAGGTCACGGTCATCGAGATGATGCCGCGGGTGCTGCCGGTGGAAGACGACGACGTCTCCGCCGCCGTCGAGAAGCTCTACAAGAAGAAGGGCATGGATATCCGCACCGGCACCACCACGCTGAACGTCGAAAAGACTTCATCCGGTGTGAAGGTCACGGTGGCCCCCTTCGTCAACGGCAAGGCCGACGAGAGCAAGAAAGAGGTCCTCGAAGCCGAGAAGGTGCTGCTGGCCATCGGCGTCAAAGGCCGGTACGACGGGCTTTTCGACGCCTCGCTGGGCCTCGAGACCTTCAAGGACCACATCAAGACCGACTTCAAGTGGGGCGAGCAGGGCGACCCGGTCATCGACTACAAGACCAACATCCCCGGGCTGTACGCCGTGGGGGACGTCATCGGCCCCCCGTGGCTCGCGCACGTGGCGAGCGAGGAAGCCATCATCGCCGTCGAACGCCTCGCGGGGCACGACCCCATCCCGATGCACTACGGCGTGATCCCAGGCTGCACCTACTGCCACCCCCAAGTCGCCAGCGTGGGCTACACCGAGCGCGCCCTGAAAGAAATGGGCAAGGTCAAGGACAAGGACTACGCCGTCGGCAACTACCCGCTGCAGGCCCACGGCAAGGCGATCGCGAGTGCGCAGAACACCGGTCTCGTCAAGATCATCCGCGGTCTGCCGCGTGGCGAGGTGCTGGGAGCGCATATCTTCAGCGACCAGGCGACGGAGTTGATTGCCGAGTTGACGCTGGCGCGGCGCCTCGAAGCGACGACGGAAGAACTCAACGTGACGGTGCACGCGCACCCGACGATGCACGAGGCGATCCACGAGGCTTCGCTGGCCAGCGAGGGAAGGCTGATCCACGGGTGAGAACGCACGCCCTCGGCGCGTCTGCTCGATGAGCGAGCCTTTGCGCGACACTCGCCCCCGCCGTCGGGCCTGACCGGTCCGGGCAACGCGCCAAAGAAACGTTGCCGACACGTGGTGAAGCGCGCCCGCCGCGGCTCCGAGCGGCCCGCTCCGGCGATGTCCGCCGCGGGAGCGATTAAGCCGAGAGGACCGATCCGAGCGGGCCCGGAACCGCCGAGCAGTGTCGCATGACGTCGGGCCCGATCGTTCACGCTCGTGGTTCGTTCAACCCATTGACGCAGCCCGATCGCGCGGTACCTTCGCGGGCGGAGGAAGCCCGATGGACCCGATCCGTCACTCGCCCGCGCTCCGTGCCGCGACCGTCGTTCTGCCCGTCGTGACGGCGCTCGTGCCGTGCGCCCGTGCCGACCTGGCCAACCCCGGGCCGCACCAGCCCGGCTTCCGCACCGTGACCGTCACGCGGCAGCCCGGCCTCGGTTCGGGCACGTTCACCGCGCTGCTGTAATACCCGGCCGCGAGCGCGGGCTCGGGCGCGGCCTTTGATCCCTCCGCCGCGCCGTACCCGGTCGTCTCCTTCGGGCACGGCTTCTTCCAGGCCACCACGCAGTACGACAACCTGATGGCCCACCTGGCCACCCACGGCTACTTCGTCATCGCCTCGAACTCCGAAGGGGGTCTCTTCCCGAGCCATCAGAACTTCGCCAACGATATCCGATCGTGCCTCGGCTTCATGGAAGCCGAGAACGCCGCCCCGGCATCGCCTTACTTCAACCGCGTGAACACGGGGGCGATGGGGCTCTCGGGCCACTCGATGGGCGGCGGGGCGTCGATGCTCGCCGCCGCCGCGGACGCGCGCGTCAAGGCGCTCGTTCCCCTCGCGCCCGCCGACACCAACCCCAGTTCCATCGCCGTCGCGCCCCAGATCGACATCCCCACGATGTACATCGTGGGCACGCAGGACACCATCGTGCCCACCGGGCCCAACGCCCAGGTGATGTACGACGCCACCCCCGCGCCGTGCAGGCTCGAACAGGTCATCGGCGGATTCCACTGCGGCTTCACCGACGCCAGCACCTTCGGCTGCGACTCGGGGGCCGTGACCCGCGAGGCCCAGCAGGTCTTCGTCAAGCGCCTCATGGCCGAGTTCTTCGCGCTCACGCTCAAGGGCGAACAATCGGTGTGGCGGCGCACCTGGGGCCCCGAGTCCTCGAGCGTCGCCGGCCTGAGCCGCGCCGGCAGGCCCCGCGCCGAACTCACACCCGCCGCGCAGACACTCACCGCCCCGCCGAACGTCCCCACCTCCGCCACGCTGACGCTCACCAACGCCAACCCGGTCCCCGTCGCGTTCGAACTGTTCAGCGAGGACGCCGCCTGGCCGATCGTGCCGTCCCCGAGCCTCACGCCGGTGCTCGCGCCCGGCGCGTCGGCCAGCGTCTCCTTCACCGTCACCCCGCCCCCCGGACCGGCCGCCTCGCAGACGGCGCTCGTCAGCGCCCGCAACGCCGCGGACCACAGCACCCGCGCCTACGCGAGCGTCACCTTCAACCGCCCGGCTCCGCCCCCGCCGGCGTGCCCCGCCGATCTCAACGCCGACACGATTGTCAACGTCTCGGACCTGACGCTGTTCCTGAGCATCTTCGGCACCTCCGTCGCCGCCGGCGGGCCCGGCGATCTCAACGCCGACGGCCTGGTCAACGTCTCCGACCTGACGCTTCTGCTCGATGTGTTCGGAACGGCGTGCCCCACTTGAGCGCGATCTTCACCTGCGCGTGATCGAATCCGAACGCCATTGGCGCATGCTCCCGGCTCACCCGAACACGAGGGAGCCCCATGAGCATGACGATGCGTCTGATGCTGTCCGCCGCGAGCCTCTTCACCGCCGCGGGCGCGGGCGCCGCGGCCTCGCTGAGCCCGACCGCCCCGTCGCCGAGCACGCCCGGGCTGTCCACATCCCGCATCGCCGACGAGCCCGCCGACGCGCCCTTCAGCGTCGTCGTTCTGCCCGACACGCAGAACTACTCCGAGTTCTATCCGCAGATCTACGGCGCGCAGACCCAGTGGATCGCCGACAACGCGCGCTCGCTCAACCTCAAGTTCGTCTCGCACGTCGGCGACGTCGTGAACCACGGCGACCGCGACAACGAGTGGCAGGTCGCGCGAGCCGCCATGGACACGCTCGACCGCGCGGGGATCGCGTACGGCGTCGCCGCGGGCAACCACGATGTCACGCCCTCGGGCGGCTCGGGCACGCCGTACATCCCCCAGAAGTTCCTCGAGTACTTCGGCCCCCAGACGTTCGCCGGGAGAGGCTACTTCGGCGGCGCTTCGCCCTCGGGCATGAGCAGTTTCCAGCGGTTCACGGGCGGCGGTCGCGATTTCCTCGCCCTGCACCTGTGCGTCGATACACCGGTTGAAGAACTCGTCTGGGCCCAGGGGGTGCTCGCCAGCAACCGTGACAAGCCCGTCATGCTCACCACCCACCGGTACCTGCAGGACGCCGAGGACTACACCGGCGGCGTGCCGGTCGTTCCTTCCGGGCGCTACCCGTCGGTCTGGTACAACTTCGAAGGCACCTACCACCCGCAGGGCATCCAGAGCGACGAGTTCTTTGATTCGTTCGTCCGCACCAACCGCAACGTGTTCATGGTCCAGTGCGGCCACTTCCATGAGGAGTACCGCCAGGTCTCGAACAACCTGTACGGCGCGCCCGTTCACGAAGTCCTCGCTGACTACCAGGACGACCCCAACGGGGGCGACGGCTGGCTCCGCATCATGAGCTTCAACACCGGTGCCGACCGCATCGACGTCAAGTCGTACTCACCGACGCTCGGCCAGTTCCGCACCGCCGACGAGAGCCAGTTCTCCCTCAGCGTCGACTTTGACCGTTACGCCACCCGCAAGGGCTCGCGCACGATCTCCTTCCAGAACGGCGTCAACGGGTACAACGGCACGCAGGACACCTGGATCAACCAGGCCGCCGCCAACACCTCCTACGGCAGCAGCACCATCTTCACCGTCGACGACGACACCAACAACAGCATCTTCAGCGACTCGCGCGGCCAGGGCCTGCTCCGCTTCGACAGCATGTTCACGAACGACCCGTTCGATCAGACCAGGGTCCCGTTCGGGTCCGTCATCGAGTCCGCGTCGCTGCGTCTCGTGTTGTCCGATGACGTGGACTCGCCCATTTATGACGCCGATTTCCACGTCCACCTGATGATCCGCGATTGGAACGAGTCCAGCACGTGGAACTCGCTCTCGGGCGGGCTCACCCAGGGCAGCGACTACGGCGCGTTCCTCGGCACCATCGAGGGCGACAACAACCCCGACGCCGACTACTGGCGCATGCTCGATATCACCGCCGCCGTGCAGGCCTGGGCCGACGGCCTGCCGAACTTCGGCCTGGCGATCCTTCCCGAGATCATCTCGGGCAACGACGACGGCATCGACATCTGGTCGAGCGAGAACGGCAACGTGCTCTACCGCCCCGTCCTCGAGATCACCTACCGATTGCCCGACGGCACGCTGTTCCGCCCGGTCCCGGCGGCCTCCACCGCGGCGGCGCTGCTGATGCTGCCGCTGGGCGCCGCGCGCCGCCGCCGGCGCTGATGGAAGAGGCGACACCGGCTTCGCGCCGGCGTCTGTTCACGCCAGAACTCGCTTCAAATGCGGGCGACAGGAATCGAACCTGCA
>CAZDYM010000031.1:0-14930 GCA_964509325.1 uncultured Phycisphaeraceae bacterium | reverse complement strand
GGGCTCAGCGCGGGCGCGGGCGGGCCGGTGCCGGCGGCGGTCGCCGGGGCGGCTCATTGAAGCGATTTGGCACGCGCTTTGCCGGAATCAAAGCGGGCGAGCGCCTTCGGAGATTCTTCCGATAATCCCACTTGGACGTGGGAACCAGTGGGGTTATGATTCGATGAAGCGGCGACGGGTCCGGTGGGCCCGCGCGGCACGAAGAGGAGTTTGTGCACGTCAGCGGATTCCGGCTTTACGGAGGCTCTGCGATGAGCGGCACGTTCCTGCACGAAGAAAAGCCCGCGTCGGCAACGCCCGTTCCGGCGGGCGGTCATGATTCGCGCGTGTTCGACGCGCACGACTCGCGGGGCGGCGTGGCGACGGTGGTGGACCCGCGCGGGGTCCCGGTGGATGCCCCGATCGACGAATGGATCCAGGTGTTCGAGGAGATCTACCGCGACTCGAACGGCGACGCGGCGCGGATCCCCTGGGCGCACCGTCGCGCTTGCCCGTGGCTGCTGAGCTGGCTGAATGTCGAGGCTCCGTCGGTGGTGCGGCCGGGCGCGCGGGTGGCGGTGGTCGGGTGCGGCCTGGGGGAGGACGCCGCGGCGCTGGCGGAGCGGGGGTACGAGGTGACGGCGTTTGACGCGTGTCCTTCCGCGGTGGAGTGGGCGCAGCGGCTGCACGCGGAGGATCGGATTACCTTCATTCAGGCGAATCTGCTGGAGTTGCCGGCACGGCTGCTGCGGCGGTTTGACCTGGTGGTGGAGGTTCACACGCTGCAGTCGGTGCCGCCTGCTCACCGGGTCGGGCTGGCGCAGGGGATGGCGGACCTGCTGAACCACCACGGGGTGCTGCTGGCGATTGCGCGGGGTCGAGACGACTCGGTGGCGCTGGACCGCGTGGAGGGGCCGCCGTTCGCGCTGACGGCGCGGGAGCTGACGAGTGTGATGGCGCAGGTGGGCTTGTCGGCGGTGCGGGCGCCGGACGACTTCATGGACGACAACTCGCCGCCGGTGCGTCGTTTGCGCGGGGCGTTCCGGCGTGGGTGAGCGAAGCGAGTGAGATATCGGGTGGAACGCGGATGTCCGGTCCCGCGGGGCGGGGGGCGGGGGGCGGTGGGCCGCTAGCGGGCGGCTCGGGCGGGTGCGTCCTCGTGCTGGCTGACGAGGTAGAAGCGCCCGATGGCGACGTCGAAGGCGTCGCCGCGCTCGTCGTAGAACTGGTACGCGCCCTCCATGGTGCCCCAGGGGGTTTCGAGCGGGCAGAAACTGGAATATTCGAAGGTCTGGCCCGGTGCGAGGTCGGGGGATTGCCCGACGACGCCCTCGCCTTCGACCAGTTTCTGTCGGCCGTCGGCGTCGGTGATGATCCAGCGGCGGGTGAGGAGCCGCGCGCGGCGTGGTGACTCGTTGGAGATGGTGACCTTGTAGCCGAAGACCCACTTCACACCGGGGTCGGAGTGCTCGGGGAGAAAGAAGGGGGCGACGCGGACGCGGATGTCGCGTGTGACGGCTTCGGAGGCGTGCCTGGGGTTGCTGGGGCCGTTGTGCATGTGGGGAGGCGGCGGGCGTCGGCGGTTGGGGATGGGGGTCCGGAGTGCGGAAAGAATAGCCCTCCGACGCGGGGCGGCTCAAGGGCCGGCGCGGGGCGGAGGGCGGGGTGCGGAACGACGGGGTGCGCGCTACTTGGCGGGCGCGGGTCGCTTGGCGATGAGTTTGTTCATCATCTTGACCATGATGAAGACGACCCAGGCGATGATGAGGAAGTTGATGACCTGGTTGATGAACAAGCCGTACTTGATGGCGACCTCGGCGACGGGCGGGGTGGCGGCCGCGTCGGCTTTCTGGATGACGAGCATGAGGTTCTTGAAGTCGACGCCGCCGATGAGCATGCCCAAGGGGGGCATCAGCACGTCGTTGACAAGCGACTGAACGATGTTGTTGAAGGCGGCGCCGATGATGATGCCGACGGCCATGTCGACGGCGTTGCCCTTGACCGCGAACTCCTTGAACTCCTGGACGATACCCATGGGCGGTTGCTCCTCTTTTGGATGTGGGCGGGAACAAGACGGTGGGCCGCGCTTCCATGGGGCGGCGTGGTCGGCGTGAAGAGATACCCGAAGGCGTGGCGTGTCTCAACGCAGAACCCGTTTGGGGACAACCAGATACAGCGTCTGGGGTGCGGGGTTCCCCGGTCGCTCGATGGTGAGGATGACGGGGCTGGGGCGGAAGGCCTCGGCGAACGTGGGCTGGTCGTCGAAGGCGACGTCGGTGGTGCCCACCCGGAGAATGAGGTCCCCCGGACGCAGGCCCGCGCGCTGCGCAGGTGAGAGGGGGACGACGGCGGAGATCATCCACTCGCCATTGGGCCCTTCCCCCAGGGTGACACCGATTCGGGGTGGTGGGCCGGGTGGGTCCGAGGGCGGGCCGGCGTGTGTGGCCATGGGCGCCGGCTGGCCGAGCGCGGCGAGGGCGACGAGGATCGGAGCGGGGTGGGCCACGGCGGCGCTGGGGTCAGGGTTCGACGGCAAGGGGGCCAAGCCGGTCGAGCAGGCCGCGCCTGACGGCGGGCCATTCAAGATCAGTGACGCTGAAGTAGACGGTGTCGCGGATGAAGCCGTCGTGGAGGACGCGGTGGCGTCGGTGGACACCCTCGCGGACGGCCCCGAGCCTGGCGATGGCGGCCTGGGATTGGAGGTTCCGGGCGTCGGTCTTGAGTTGGACGCGGACGCACCCCAGGGCCTCGAAGGCGTGGCGCATCAGGAGGAACTTGCACTCGGTGTTGATGCTGGTGCGCTGGAAGGCGGGGTTGATCCACGTGAAGCCGATCTCGACGGCGCGGTGCTGGTGCTGGATGTCGAGGTAGCGGGTGGTGCCGATGATGCGCCCGGTCGGCTTGTGCTCGATGACCCAGGGGAGGTCGGTGCCCTTGGCGTGGCCCTCGAGCGCGGCGTTCATCCAGGCGAGCATGTCGGCGGGGCTCTTCGGAGGCGGGGAGGTCAGATAAGACCAGACGGAGGGCTCGGACGCGGCGTAGAGCGCGCCCGAATGCTCGGCGCGCATGGGGATGAGGCGGGCCACGCCGCGGGGGAGCGAGAGGGTGACGGGGGTGAGATCCATGAGGGGTCGTGTGCGCCGGCCCGCGGCCGGTGTGCAGGTCGTCGCGTGCGTGGGCGCCGCCTCGCGCCGGCGCAGGGTAGCCACGTGGCGTAGACTGGGCGGATGGAGACGGAGGGACCTGGGCGCACGGACGCGGGATACGGGGATGACCGGCTGATCGAGGTGGTCCGGTCGGTGTGGGGGTACGACGCGCTGCGCCCGATGCAGGCCGAGGCGATCCGGGCGTCGCTGGCGCGGCGGGACAGTCTGGTGGTGATGCCGACGGGCGGGGGGAAGTCGCTGTGCTACCAGGTGCCCCCGCTCTTGACGGGGAAGTTGACGGTGGTCGTTTCGCCGTTGATCGCGTTGATGCAGGACCAGGTGAGCGGGCTGAGGCTGGCGGGGTACGCGGCGGCGGCGCTGAACAGTCACGTGTCGGTGGAGGAGGCTGCGCGGATTCGTGCCGAGGCGCGGTCGGGCGCGCTGAAACTGCTGCTGATTGCGCCGGAGCGGTTGCTGCTGGAAGGGACGGTGTCGTGGCTGCGTGGGCTGGGGGACCGGGTGGGGTCGATCGCCGTGGACGAGGCGCACTGCATCTCGCAGTGGGGGCACGACTTCAGGCCGGAGTACCGGAGGCTGGCGGAGTTGCGTCGGCACCTGCCGGGGCTGGCGATTCACGCGTACACGGCGACGGCGACGCCGCGGGTCCGGGAGGACGTGGTGAAGCAGTTGCGGCTGCGGGACCCGCTGGTGCTGGTGGGGCGGTTTGATCGGCCGAACCTCACGTACCGGGTGATCCCCCGGACGCGGGTGGTGGAGCAGGTGACGGGGGTGCTGTCGCGGCACGAGGGTCGGGCGGCGCTCGTGTACTGCATCAGCCGGAAGGAGACCGAGGCGCTGGCGGACGCGCTGGCGAGCAAGGGGCTGGACGCGCGGGCGTATCACGCCGGGATGACGAGCCAGCAAAGGACGAGGGTGAGCGAGGATTTCAAGGCGGAGAAACTGAACATCGTGTGCGCCACGGTGGCGTTCGGCATGGGCATCGACCGGGGCGACGTGCGGTGCGTGATCCACGCGGCGATCCCCAAGAGCGTGGAGCACTACCAGCAGGAGACGGGGCGGGCCGGACGCGACGGGCTGCCGAGCGAGTGCGTGCTGCTGCACAGCGCGGCGGACTTCGAGCGGTGGCGGAACCTGCTCGAGAGGTCGGCGGCGGAGACGGGGGCGTCGCCGGAGTCGCTGGCCGCGCAGCTGGAACTGCTCCGGCATGTGAAGAGCGTGGTGAGCGCGGGACGGTGCCGGCACCGGGCGCTTTCGGAGTACTTCGGTCAGCCGTACGCGGCGCCCGGCGGCGTCGCGGTGGCGGGCGATGTTGGCTCATCGAACCCGCCCAACCCGTTTGGTCCGGATGCCGCGGGTTGCGGGGCCTGCGACGTCTGCCTGGGGGAGCTGGACGAGGTGAACGATGCGCCGGTGGTGGCGCAGAAGATCATCTCGTGCGTGTTCCGGGTGGGGCAGGCCTTTGGCGCGGGGCACGTGGCCGACGTGCTGCGGGGCCGGGCCACGGCGAAGGTGACGGAGCGGGGGCACGATCGGCTCAGCACGTTCGGGCTGCTGCGCGATCTGCCCAAGGAGACGATCGTTTCGTGCCTGCACCAGCTGGTGGACGCGGGGGCGCTGGCGGTGTCGGGGGGCGAGTACCCCGTGATCACGATGACGGGGACGAGCCGGGAGTTCCTGAACGGGACGAGGCGGGCGCGGCTGCTGGAGGCGCGGCGACAGCCGCTGACGGAGCCGACGCGGGGGCGTGCTGGGCGCGGCGGGGGTACGGGTGATGGGGTCGCTGGGGCCGGTGGTCGGGGCTCCGAGGCGGTCGTGCCGGCGCTGTCGAAAGAGGAAGGGGCGTTATTCGAGAGTCTGCGGGGGTTGCGGCGTGAGATCGCGGGTGAGTTGGGCGTCCCGCCGTTCGTGGTCTTCGCGGACACGACGCTGGAGGAGATGTGCCGGGTGAGGCCGGGGTCGATGGAGTCGCTGGCGACGGTGAAGGGGATGGGTCGGAAGAAACTGGAGCAGTTCGGGGCGCGGTTCTTGGCGCGGGTGGTGACGTGGTGCCGGGATCACGGGATGACGGTGGACGCGGCGGCGGGGTCGAGGCGGGTGCGGGTGGGGGCGGAGTAGGTTCGGCCGCGCGGCGCGGGGCGATGTCCGAACCCCGAGCACGAGTTCGGGTCCGCCGAACGAGCGCTCGCTGGGGCGTGTCCGCGTGGTTCTACTTCGAGCGATCGCGCGAGAGGAGCCCGAGTTGGCGTCGCAGCCACGTCTCGTCGTTCATCTTCGCGACGGGCACGTGCAGGATGGGGATACCCGCCGACGTCAAGACGTGATCGACCGTCTCGTCGCGGACGATGCGGTCGGGCCGCGCGTGGGAGGCGTCGTCGAGTTCGATCACGCGGAGGGGGAGCATTCGGTCGCCCGCGACAACCACGAAATCGACGTGCTTGGACTGCACGCGGTTGAAGTCGGCCTGCCACGTGGGGGAGTCTCGCGGCGGCGACGCGATGTCCGCGAGCCGTACCTTGGCGAGGATGCGCGGGCTGTCGGGTTGATCGGTCCGGAGGATGCGGCTCAGGGTGCGGTGGAGGTTCGCCTCGGTCTGGGTGAGGAGGCCGTGCTGGGCCTCGAACGCGCCGATCGGGGGCTCCGCAGGCGCTGCGCCCGTGGTGCTTCGGAGCGCGTTCCGGCGTCGCGAGCGGCGCTTCGCGTCCGGGATGACGATCCCCAGAGCGCCGATGACCGCGACGATCACGAACAGCCAAGGGTTGGCCTTCAGCATGCCCCAAAGGACCCCGAGCGGGTCCGCGGCGGCTTGAGCGATCTGGATCACCGGCGTCATCGCCAGATGATAAAGACCCGAGCGGTGAGCCGCGAAGGTTCAGCGCCGCGTCATCGCGCTCTGCATCTCGGAGCGGTGCATCATCGCCTGGAGGTACCGGTGGAAGTCGTCGTGCATGATCTTCATCCCGGGCTTGGCCATCATCCTCTTGAACGACTCTTCGGTGCACAGCGCGTGCATGCGGTGCTCCCAGCTGGCGAAGTAGTCGTCCGCGAGCTGGCCCTGGCGGTGGGCGTACCAGGCGATCTCGAAGAGGCTCAGTTGCATGAGGTTGAGGAAGTAGTGCTGGACGTCGCGGTCGGTGGGGAGGTCGGCGATGTCGTGGGAATGCACGGCGGCGAGTTCGGGGTGCTCGACGCGGAGTCGGCGGAGCGACATCTGCATCTCGACCAGCCGGCTGAAGTTCGCGACGTGCTGGGCGCGCCGGGTCTGTCGGAGCTGGATCGCGGCGAAGATGAACCCGCCCGCGATTGCCAGCGAGGAGATCGACTGCAGGATGAGGGGGAGGAGGGTAGGGTTCATGGAAGCGGCCGCCGGGCGGCGGGTGAGCAATGCGGTGATGGAATCGGGTCGGCCGCGGGAGGCGGGTTCGCGGCGTTGGCCGGACGGCGGTACCCTGTGAGCCTATGCCACCTGTCGCCAACCGAACCGGGAGCCCGCCGCCGATGTCGCCCGTGGAGCAGGGCCTGATGCAGTTGCGCGGGGCCCTGGGGTCGGTGTACCACACGCTCACGCGGACGCGCCAGAAGGTTTACGCGCTCGAGGCGGCGGGACGCCTGCGTGAGGCGGGTCGGTCGGCGGCGCTGCCGATCGAGTTCCGGTCGCAGTTCGGGGAGGACCTGCTGCTGTACGACCTGTTCGAGGGGCAGACCGAGGGGACGTTCATCGAAGTGGGGGCCTTTGACGGGTACAACTACTCCGTGACGTACGCGCTCGAAGCGATGGGCTGGAAGGGGCTTCTGATCGAGGCGATCCCCGAGCGTGCGGCGGAGTGCGCGAAACGTCGCCCGAACTCGAAGGTGGTCCACGCCGCGCTGGGCAAGCGGGGTTCGAGCGGGGAGACGGCCTTCACGGTGCTGGAGGATCAGTACGGGGGCATGCTGTCGTACCACACGACGTCGAGGCGGCACCAGCAGTTGAACGAGAAGGCGCCGCGGCGGACGGTGACGGTTCCGTACACGACCATGGACGACCTGCTGAGCCAGTGGGGGCCGGCGGGCGGCGAGGTGGACGTGGCGGCGATCGACGTGGAGGGCGGGGAGGTGGCGCTGCTGCAGGGCTTCGACCTGCACCGGCACCGCCCGAAAGTGATGCTGATCGAGGACAACTCGCGGGGCGCGGACCCGGCGCTGCGCGAGTACATGAGCACGCAGCCGTACGTGATGTGCGGGTGGCTCGAGGTGAACGCGGTGTTCGTGCGGGCGGACCTGACGGAGTTCCAGCGTCGGATGGCGCGGATCTTCCGGGCGTGATGGGGCCCGGCCCAGGAGCGCCGTCGTGGGCGGGTGCGGGTACGCTTGTGGGGTCGGCGAGCGCTGATGTCCCGGAAAGACGCGACCCAAGCCCCTGAACCGTTGCGGAAGCCGGGCGTGCCGACGCCTGGGGCGGGGCATGTGGTGCGGGCGGCGCGTCGGGCGGCGGCGTCGAGGCCGCGGGCCGTCGTGCGGGTGGGGTTGGTCGGGGCCGGGGTCTTGGCGGCGCTGGTGATCCTGCTGTTTCACTCGGGGCTGCTGCGGCTGCTCGTGGTGCCCCGCCTGGAGTCGCTGGTGGGGGCGACGATTAAGACGGGGGGCGTGAACCTGGGGCCGGACGGGGCGCTGGTGGTGAGCGAGCCGGAGCTGCGGAACGAGCGTCCGGGACTGGCGTCGACCGCTGCGCAGTTCGTGAAGGCGCAGGAACTCCGGGTGCTGGTGGATTGGTGGGGCGCGGTCACGGGGGGGCGGGCGATCCGGCGGGTGGAACTGAACAAGCCGGTGATCCGGATCAGCCAGGACAAGGACCTGGTGCTCAACATCAAGGAGGTGGTGGAGCACCTGGCGAAATCGTCGGGCGGGCCGGCGATCCAGCGGCTGCCGGAGGTCGCGGTGTCGGGGGCGAGCATCGAGATCGGGGAGCACAGCGCCGGGCCGCCGGCGACGTACATCGAGCGGACGAGCCTGCGGGTGTCGGGCACCATCCGGGCGGACCCGGTGGTGGCGGACCGGTACGTGGTTGATTTTCGTGAGGAGCGGCCCGAGGGCCAGATCGGGATGCGCGGCGGTGACCCGCTGCGCGGGGGGAAGCGGCCCGGGCTGGCGTCGGCGTTTGACTCCCCGAAGATGAGCGTGACGGGGGTGCTGACGCTCAGGCCGTTCACCGCCGACCTGGCGCTCACGAACGTGGACCTGGAGCAGATCGGTCGGCGGGAGGCGCCGCAGTGGTTCAGCGAGGTGTGGGGGGACCTCGAGCTCGGGGGCGAGATCCCGACGGTGGACTTTGACTACAGCGCCGAGCGCGGGTTCAGCGTGTCGTTCGCGGTGCGGGGCGTGCAAATGAACATCCCCATCCCGGTGGAGCCGGACCTGGATGAGAAGGGCGACCCGGTGCCGGGGGCCGAGACGGGCCGCCGCCTGATGGCGATGCGGAACGTTTCGGGGAACGTCTCGCTGGACAGCGGCGGGCTGGAGGCGGAGTTGAACGGGGAGATCGAGGATTTCCCGTTGCTGGTGCGTCTGAAGACGCAGGGTCGGGAGATCAACTCGGCGTTGTCGTGCGACCTGGAGGCGCGGGCGTTCCTGGTGGCGAAGCGGCCGATGCTGCTGCCGTTTGCGCCGCCGATCGTGCGGTTCTTGTTCCAGCGCCTGGGGAGCCCCACGCTGGAAGCGGACGGCGTCGTGAAACTCAGCCGCGGGGCGCCCAATGCGGACGGGACGGCGGGAGAGTTGCGGACCTCCGGCTACCTCAAGTTCAGGAACGGGACGGCGGCGCACGAGTTGTTCGCGTACCCGATCAGCCAGATGTCGGGGACGGTCCAGTTCGATGACAAAAAGGTGGAACTGCTGAACATCACGGGTTCGCACGCCAACGGCACAAAGCTGCTGGCCAGCGGCACGATCAGCCCGATCGACGACACGGCGGGAGCGGACGTGCGGGTCACGGTCGTGGACATCCCGGTGGACTCGTTGTTCCGTGAAGCGCTGCCGGAGCGCAGGCGGATCGTGTACGACGCGCTGGCGGACGAGTCGGCCTACCGGGCGCTGCGGGAGGAGGGGCTGATCCAGACCGCGGAGGAGAAAACGCAGCGCCAGAAGCGCCTGGCGGACCTTCGCACGAACCTGGCGATGGGCGAGCGCTACGGCGGGGGCGAGGAGCGGATGGCCGCGATGCGGGCGGAGGCCGAGCGGCTGGAGAGCGAAGCGGCCTTGCCCGTGTTTGAACTGGGCGGGCTGGCGCAGATGGAGATCGCCATCCGCCGCGCGGTCGGAAGGGAGGAGGAGACCAAGGCGGACGTTCACCTGACGGCGTCGCGGCTGGGGATCCTGATGAAGTCGTTCCCGCTGCCGATGGTCGCGCGGAATGTGGATCTCAGGTTGGGGGGTGATCTGACGACGTTCAAGCCGATCGCGGTTGAGACGCCGACGGGCGGGCGGGGCGTGGTGACGGGCCAGGTGGGGTACCCGGACGGCGGAGGGATCGTGCCGATGGTCGACTTCGCCGTGGAGTCGGTGCCCATCGATGAACTGTTCGTGCGGGCGCTGCCCGACCGTCGCGCACGCGGGGAGGCGGGCAGGGGCACGACGGCGCGTCGGATCGTGCGGCACCTGAACTTCAGCGGGAACCTGGGCGGGTTCGCGGTGATCCGCCCCGATCCGAAGGACCCCGAATCGGCGTCGTTCCGGGTGGACCTGGCGGCGTCGGGGCTGACGGCGCGGCCGCTGAGCGCCGACGGACGCGGGCCGGGCGGGCTGGAGTTGACCGATGTCCACGGCGGGGTGTCGGTGTTTGATGGGGCCGTCGAGTTGCCGTTTCTGGCGGGACGGATCGAGGGCGTGCCGTTTGAACTCTCGGCCCACGCGTGGTACGGGGGCGACGACCCGACCACATTGTTCGGGACGGTGCGCTGGGAGGGGCGGAGCCTGGCGGCGCCGATTGAGGACCGGCGCGCGGCGGGGGCGCCGGCGGCGGCGGAGCGGGTGGCGGCGCTGCGGGCCGAGCGGGTGCCGTCGGGGTGCGCGTCGGCCGAGGTGGCGCTGGTGGATTCGCGGGCGGGCGTGGCGGCGTTGATCGGGCTGGAGCGGTTGGAGGGCGGGTCGTTCGTGGCGCCGGGCGGCCGGTTCGAGATCGAAGCGGCGGCGGGGGTGGTGGGGGTGACGCAGCGCGAGGTGAGCTTCGGCGGCTTCAACCTCGCGGCGCGGGACGGGGCGCGAGCGGAGTTGGATGGATCGATGGCGCTGGACGAGGTGTCGGCGACGTCGCTGTCGATCCGCGCCAGCGCGGCGCGGTTTGACAGCGCGCTGGTGCGGGCGCTGGCACCGATGGCGGGCGACGACGTGGCCAGGTTTGTCGAAGAGACGCGCCCGAGCGGGCTGTTCGACGCCGCGGTGGTCCACCGGCGCAATCACCCCGGGGCGGGGCGTTCCGAGGGCCGTTCGGAGAGTGTGGGGTGGCTGGCCCCCCGGTCGCTGTCATTGACGCGGCGCGGGATCCGGGTCGACCTCCCGGAGATGTCAGGCAAAGTGTGGTTCGAGGGCGGAGCGGGCCGCTTCGACAACCTCGAGGCGCGCGCGAAGACGTGGTGGGCGCGCGCGGACGGGCGGTTCGCGGCGGCGGGCAGCGGGCCCGGGGGACTGGAGTTGACGCTCAGCGTGGGCGGCGACGCCATCGGTCCGGAGTTCCGGGCGGTGCTGCCGTCGGGCGTGGCGGGGGCGCTGGCATCGGTGGAGTTGGGCGAGGCGGGCAGGTTCGAGATGCGGGACGCGACGATCCGGATCGGGTCGGTCCCTTCGTCGAGCGGGGGGGCACGCGTGGGGACGACCTTCCGAGGGTCGGTGATTCTGGACGGCGTGCAACTCAAGCCCGTGGTGCCGATCGAGCGCGCCGAGGGGGTGGTGGAGGTGAAGGCGGACCCGACGGCGGACGGCGACGGAACGTCGGTGGTGCTGGAGGTCTCGGCCAAGCGGTTCACGCTGGCGGGGGTTCAGATGGGGGCCGGGTCAGCGCGGGTGCTGGCGGACACGCGGACGGGCGCGGTCACGATCCCCCGGTTCGGCGCGGAGTGCCACGGGGGCCAGTTGAGCGCGCAGGGCTCGATCACGGGCAGCGGGGGCGGCGATCGGCGGTACGACTTCACGGCGGACCTCTCGAGCGTGCGCTTCGGCGACCTGCTGGCGGACCTGTACCCGAAGTCGGCGCTGGACGAGCGGTCGGCGCGGCGGAAGGGGACAAGCGGGGGCACGAATGAAGGCGGCAGCGGGGGCGCGGAAGGGGGCCAAGCGCCGATCGTGGACCGGGGTCGGCTGGACGGGACGATTTCGATCGCGGGGGTGGTGGGCAAGGCCGCGTCGCGGCGGGGTCGGGGGCTGCTGCGGGTGCAGGACGGCGAGGTGCTGAACATGCCGGCGGTGGTGCCGATTCTGCGCCTCAGCAACCTGCAGCCGCCGGTGAACGAGCGGGTGGGGTTCGGGTACGCGGATTTCTACATTCAGGGGGAGCGTCTGCAGTTCGACGAGTTCACGTTGCAAAGCCGGAGCCTGGCGATCGATGGTCGGGGGTCGATCCTGTGGCCGGATTTGAAGGTGGACATGCGGTTTGTGACGCGGAGCCTGAACCGCGTGCCGGTGCTGACGGACCTCCTGGAGGGGGTCAGGGACGAGCTGGTGACGACGACGGTGTCGGGTACGCTTTCCGACCCTGAGTTGACGTACGAGCAGCTGACGGCGACTCGTCAGATGCTGGACCAGATGTTCAAGAAAAAGCGGGCGGAGCGGCCCGAGCCGACGAGCGACCAGCCTCGGCGGGAGCCGGAAGAAAGATGAGCACACAGCGAAGCAGCGACGGTGTCGGTCACGCACGGGGCAAGGAGAGCGGGGCGTCGCGCGCGGTGGAGCACCGTCCGGCGCTGATCCCTCCGAGCGAGGCGCCGGTGCCGCCGAGCCCGCGGGGCACGCGGGGCGGGACGCGGCGGGTGGACGACCCGTTGTTCCAGGAGAAGGTGGCCGCGCTGGTCAAGGAGGCGGGCGGCGAGCCCGAGAGCGCCGAGTTCGAGCTGGTGCGGGACCTCGTGATGACCAGCCTGAAACTGGTGACGGACGACCGGGACACGGGCGAGTTGAAGTTGATGTCGACGGCGCTGAAGGAGCTGCGGTACGCGTACAACGTGTTCGGTCAGCACGCGGAGAGCCAGAAGGTCACGATCTTCGGGTCGGCGCGCACGCCGCCGGACCACCCGGACTACAAGACGGCGGTGGAGTTCAGCCGGATGATGGCGGAGGAAGGGTGGGGGGTGATCACGGGGGCGGGCGACGGGATCATGAAGGCGGGGCACGAGGGCCCGGGGAAGGACGCGAGTTTCGGTCTGTCGATCCGGCTGCCGTTCGAGAACAACGCGAATACGGTGATCAAGGGGGACAGCAAACTGGTGACGTTCCGGTACTTCTTCACGCGGAAGCTGATGTTCGTGAGCCAGTGCGACGCGGTGGTGTGCTTCCCGGGCGGTTTCGGGACCCAGGACGAGACGTTCGAGAGCCTGACGCTGACGCAGACGGGCAAGGGCGCGATGATACCGATCGTGTTCCTGGAAGGCCCCGGGGGCGACTACTGGCACGACTGGGACCACTACATCCGCAAGAACCTGCTGACCAAGAGGTTCATCAGCCACGAGGACCTGAGCCTGTACTACATCGCGCGGGACCCCGCGGACGCGGTGAGCCACATCCGCCGGTTCTACCGCAACTACCACTCGGCGCGGTACGTGCGGGACGACCTTGTCATCCGCGTGAAGCGCCGCCTGCGCGAGAGCGACGTCGCGCGCCTCAGCAAGGAGTTCGCGGTGCTGCTGCGCGACGGGACCATCGTGCAGCGCGGGGCCTACGAGGCCGAAACGGACTATCTGGACCTGCCGCGGCTCGCGTTCACCCACACACGCCGGAACATCGGGCTGATCCGTCGCCTGATCGACGCGATCAACGAGCTTGATCCGGAGGAGGACCAGGGGCGGTGGAAGGGGATCGGCTGATGCGCTGCGGCGGGATGGCGGCGCTGGCCGCCCGGCGCGGTGTCAAGGGGATAGGGTGCAGGCCGTGAAGTCCAGTGATGCACAGGTTGGAGGTCGGCGCGGCCCGGTGGTGCTTGGGCTGGTGTGCTGTGTGGTCGGCGTGGTTTCGTGCAGGTCCTCGGCGGAGCGCGGGGGCGCGGCGGCGCCTCGGGCGAACCCGGCGCTGCTGGCCCCGGCGCGGGCCGACAGCCCCACGGGAACGGACACCACCAGCGCGTACGCGTTCCCGCTCGTCGACGTGGCGCGGGGCGGGCTGGAGGTGCAGTGGTGGGTCGCGGATGACTCCGGCGGGGAGGTCGGGGCGGCGCTCTTTGACCTGGCGGACGGGGCGGCGCCGATCCCGGCGTCGACGGCGCGGGCGTGGATCGAGAACGGGCTGCGGGTGGTACGGGTGAAGCTCGAAGACCTGGGCACCCTGCAGGCGCGCCTGCCGGCGGTGCGTTCGCTCGAGCGGACGTGGTACGGCGGGGTGCTGGACTACAAGCCTCTGTTCGTGGGGCGTCGGGTGGGCGAGGCCGGCGGGGCGTCCGCGGGATCGAAAGGGCCGGTCCTTCAGGTGGACGGCAGGCCCGAGCGGCTGCAGCCCGGAGTTCTGCGGCTGATCGGCCGGGCGTGGAGCGCGGCGAGCGAGAGCGGGGACGTGCTGCGGTTCGAGGCCGCGGTGCAGTTGCAGACGTCTTCGCGGGATGAAGCGATGGCGGCGTTGAACCTGAAGGGGGCGGGGCCGCGGACGGTGGTGGAGGAGGGACGCGTGTTCTCGTCGCTGACAATGGAGACGGCGTTGCCGCTGGGCTTTGTGTATGTGATCGCGCCGGAATCGCCCGGGGTGGAGTGGCGGGGCGCAGAGCCGCGGCCCGGGCGGGTTGCGGAAGGAGAGGGTGCCAACGCGGCGGGCCCCGTGGTTCGACCGCTGCGGACGGTGGGGGAGGCGATGATGAGCTTCGATCCGGGCGACGCCGGAGAAGGCGGCGGGGCGGCGGCGCTGGCCAAGCGTCGGCTCAAGGCGCTGGTGGTGGTGATCCCGAGATGACCCAATGACCAAATGACCCAATGACCAAGTGACGAGATGACGAGGGACGACGGTGGGAGGCCGCCTCGCGTGGCGGGCCGGCGGGGTCCCCGAGGAGTGTGCGTGATGCCGAGGATCAGCCTGCGTTCAGCGGTGCCGGGGGACGTGCCGCTGATTCTGACGCTCGTGCGGGAGTTGGCGGAGTACGAGCGCGAGCCCCGGGCGGCGGTGGCGACGGAGGCGCAGATGCGCCGCGCGTTGTTCGGCGACCCGCGGGCCGCGCCGCCGGAGGGCGGCGCTGGGGCGGGGATCGCGGAGTGCGTCATGGGGGAGGTGGACGGGGAAACCCAGGGGTTCGCGCTGTTCTTTCACAACTTCTCGACGTGGACGGGCCGGCCGGGGGTGTACCTGGAAGACCTGTTCGTGCGGCCCGCGGCGCGCGGGGTCGGACTGGGCAGGGCGCTGCTGCGGCACCTGGCGCGCCTGGCGGTGGAGCGCGGGTGCGGTCGTCTGCAGTGGAGCGTGCTGGATTGGAACACGCCGGCCATCGAGTTCTACAAGAAGTTGGGGGCCGAGCCGATGGACGAGTGGACGGTGTACCGGGTGAACGAAGGCGCGCTGCGCCGGCTGGCGGGCGTGGATGAGGTCGGCCCGGAACAAGCAGGCGCGCGAGGCGCGGCGGATCGGGGGTGA